>NZ_JAYGHP010000008.1 GCF_034932065.1 Crocosphaera sp. UHCC 0190 | reverse complement strand
TAAAGCTTGGGGAGATTTGCCCTCTGGCTTGGTTGGAGAAATCCTGTCAGGTGATGGCGAGTCTGTGAACCAAGAATCCCCCGTCACAGCGTCAGCTTGACGGTGGGAGTGTCAAGGCATCATTCCCCTAATTGTTCCCAAGGAGGTATCAATTAGCTACTCATTTTTTTTCGGTGCAATGGGGGCCGGAGGAGCTTGGGGTAGTAAATCATCAGGAGAAGGGACGGGTTCTGGTTGGGGTGGTTTGGGACTTGTGCCTTGTGGTTGGGTATTAGTTTGGGGAGGGGGTTCGACGGGAATAGGTACAACGGTGGTCGTTTCAGGAATGGGAGTCGGTTGGGGTGTGGGGGACGCTTCTGGGGTTGGGGAAACTTCTGGTTCTGGGGTTGGGGAAACTTCCGGTTCTGGAGTGGGAGAAACTTCCGGTTCTGGGGTTGGGGAAACTTCCGGTTCTGGAGTGGGAGAGGGTTGGGGTTGAGGATAACGATTATTACGCTGACGAGGGATAGGACTGGGTTTGGGTTCAGGAGTGGGAAAAGTTTCAGGTTCAGGAGATTCTATCACCGTTGAGGGGGTGGGTTTCGGCTGCGATCGCTCTTTCGTCGCCAAGATGAAACCTAGGGTTAATCCCCCAATAATGGCACTAACAGCTAAAAATGACCCTAAAACCAACAATGTCCAAGGAGTTTCTATTTCGATTGTTTCTGGGGTATGGGTGATGGGTTGAGGAGTTGGGGTGGTGACTGGGGGAGATAAATCTTTTGGATTAACCACCATGGTTGCTGCCGTGACGGTTGAACTATTGACTTGTAAGGCCGCTAACATTTTTTTAGCGGTGGTAAAGCGATCGCGGGGATGAAACCGCAAAGCTTTATCAATGACGGTTGCTAAATTGGAATGGAGTTCGGGGACATCTTTTCGCCACAAAATTTCCCCCGTGTGGGGGTCAGTATCTAAATATTGGGGGGTTTTGCCTGTGAGTAAAAAAACTATAGTCAGGGCTAAACTATATAAATCGCTGGAATAGACGGGACGGCCGGCCGCTTGTTCTGGGGACATATAGCCAGGGGTTCCCAGGGCGACGGAATAAGCAGTCTGTCCGTTAGGGTTGACGACAGTGGCCACGGCTTCTTTGACAATGCCAAAATCAATCAGGACGGGTTTACCATCGCTGGCCCGCATAATGATGTTATCAGGCTTGATATCTCTGTGAATGATGCGGCGACTATGAATGTAATCAAGAACGGGTAAAATACCGCTCAGAATCTCTCTAATTTGGGTTTCCGAGAGGTTGCCTTGTCGTTGGTGAATTTGGGTGAGGGTTTCGCCTTCAATCCATTCTTGAACGAGATAAAAATCCCCATCTTCTGAAAAATAGGCATAAAGGGCGGGGATTTGGGGGTGATTTTCTCCTAATTCTTCTAAGATAGCCGCCTCTCGCCCAAATCGTTCTTTTAACCAATCGGGAATTTCAGAAGAGCGGACAGCGGGTTTCAGTTGTTTAATGACACATTTTCTTGCAGAGGGCATATGAGTATCAACGGCGAGAAAAGTTTCTCCAAAACCGCCTTTACCCAAGGTTCCCAGAATTTGATAACGATTACTTAGTACAGAAATAGCCATGAAAGACAAGGCAAACCTACTATTGCCCAAAGGAGACAAGTTAGATTCATTGTAGCTAAACCTTGTCACTAGACGATTTAGACGGTAGGGATATTATTTTTTAGGTGGGCATTGCCCACCCGAATAAGGCACTAAATGTTAATTAAAGTACGGATATTGCCAATATCGATGCCTAAATCAGCAAATTGATCTTTATGATTAATCAAAGCTGTTCTCAACTCTTCAGGAACATCATCATCTTCATTTTTGACAATTAAGCCGTACTTAATGCCATTTAAGACAAGGACGGAATAAAGTTGATTGGTGCATTCTATGGGATCAGGTGCGATCGCCGGATCATTTTCAGCACCAAAGCTACCATTGCGTAATCCCATTGAACTATAGACAACTTCTCCACCCTCATCGGATTGAGAATCATTAACCCAGGTGTGCCAAAAAGTCAGATGGAAGATGATATAACGGCAACACTGTTTTAAATTGTCGATATCGGCTGGATTAGGACTATCTGAGACAGTAATTGGTCGGATAACCTTCACCGTACCATCAATGGTCGTTCTGGGGATATCTGGTTTATCCAATTCACTCACGTCGTACCATTCGTAATCACTATCCGTATTGGCCATAATTCCTTGCACAGGTTGATAAGCCAGGCTATGCTCCACCAAATCCTCAGAAAAACGACGAATTTCTACCCATTCCTCCGCAATGCCTTCCTTATGCTTCTCAAAAAATCCGTCGATGTATTCGGTTAAAATCTGCCAATAGAGATTAGCTGCTTTGGCATAGGTATGATCTTCACAGACAGGTTGACGAGGTTTCCAGCCTTTCCAATCGTAGTTTGCCACCACTTCCTTGCAGATTTGCAAAAATCCTGGATAAGTTAGGGGACCATTGGTAACAAATAATCCGCTAGTCGGATGTACGAGTAAAACATCCCCACGGCGATTGATGTTAATAATACTCTTTAAGTGGGGAGCTAACATCAGACGGATCGGATTTTTTCGCAAGTTGCGGAAAAAAGCTACTGCATACTGCTCCATCTGCACATGAGCTTTAGAATAATGCTCAACCGTTTCTCCCATAAAGAAAGAATAGCTACGGAAAATGCGTTTTGCTTGCAGCCACTTTTCCGGGTCATTGGGGGTAGAAGTTACCGGATCTTCGAGGGGAGAATGGGGAGCAAAGGAATCAGGATAGCGGTTTTGAATCGTGATGGCGGTAGGAACAATTTTACCATCTTTCAATTCAAAAAAGGCTTCTACGTTACTGAGATCGTGTTCAGTATCTTTTTCGTAGGTATCCCAATTGAAAGTCACTTTAAACTGATTAGGATTACTCTTATTGCGTTTCAGTAAGCAAGGATTCATCCCATTAAGAATCCGCAAGACAAAATATTCATCACTTCTGGTGTAATGGGGATTTTCCCGATCTAAATTGATAGTTAAATTCGGGGGATAATCCCCTTGAATTTTGGCGAGACTTGGTTCTTTGGGATTGAGGTTATTAGCAATGACGTGCTTAGCTTTAATGGGGGTTAGGGTATTAGCTGCCTCATAGGCTTGAAATATGCGCCCAATCGCATAATTATCGGGGGTTTCTTCTGGATTAGGCATTAATATCCGTGCAAAGGGACTTTCTGGGTCATAAGTCCAGTAAGGAATGCTTAAAGTTCCGAAGTCATAGGATTTTTGGGTTACATTGTCGTCACCTTTGATAATGTAGGCAAGGCGATTGGTATAAATAGGTTGATTGTCAGCATCAAATTTCACACGATTGTCAATGATTCTTAATTCTAAATCTGGTGCATCTTTGAACCCTGCTTTATCAGGATCATAGTATATTTCAAAGCGACCATTTCGATCCGTTACACCTCTGCCTAAATAATCACTCGGTGTGCCGATGTCTCTGTCCCACACCTCCAATTCTATGTTGTGCAATGGCTTGTTAGTATCGATAAAAACCAATTGACCCGTGGCTTTATGTAATTGTTCGATGGGTTTTGTCGGTTGATCCTCTTGGGATTTATAGATTTTTTTGGCGTATTTTTCTGAGATTAATTTCTGGGCAAAGGGGGTATTGATTACTTTCAATACCAATGCAGCTTTTAATTCATCGAAAATCGTTTTTGTTTTGGACATAATTAATCAATGCTCCTGAATTGATCTGACTATTTTGATTATTTCTGATTGCTGCTCATCGCAGACTTTATCTAGCGTTAAATACCAATAGAAAAGTTCGTAGTGAAGGCTTTAGCCTTTCTTATACATAGCTTTCAAGCCTTAAAAGGCTTACTACAAACCTCAATTTACCGGTCATAAGCAATGACAAAACCCTTGAGAATGGCATTGGGTTGAGCTTGAAGTTTCCCTTCATCCCCAGGAATCACTCTGACTCCTGGACGTAGCAGGACTTGTTTAATGACTTCGGGAACGACTACCGCACCAATGTGTTCACCCAGACAGGTATGATCCCCATAGCCAAAGTGCATATAGTTATGTTTTGGCCGTTCAATGGAAAACTCATCAGGATTTTTAATGATTGCCCCATCAAACATCGCTGAACCAAGACTGACTAAGACTAAGCTTTTGGCAGGGATACGGGTTGCTCTTGGTGTTCCGGCGGCTACAGTGTAATCTGATTCACAAAAGCGAGGCAGGGAGGGACTCACGGGCCTAAAGCGGAGTGCTTCCCAAACGTATTTAGCTAATGTTTCGTCGTCATTGGCCTGAGCCGCTTGTACTGCTTTGGGCAGGATATCGGGACGACGTAAAATTTGTTCTAGGGACTGGACGATGGCCTGAGCCGTTGTTTCTAGGGTAGAAACGAGCAAAAGAGCCATATTGGTGAGAATTCTGCTGTCGTCAAAGGGAATATCGTTGTCAGTAAAGTTAGTTTTAGCTAACCGAGTAAAGATGTCCTTCGGTGCGGAAGATTGACTGTTAACCGCTTTTTTCTGCGGTAGCAGTTGGGTCAGATAGTCCCGCATTTCTTTGCCAGCTTGGACACAAGCTGCATCGATTTGGGGATCGTTGGTCAGGTTCCTTAACATACCGCTTTGAGTCGCTATTGACCAGCGATACATCGTTTCTAAGTTGGGACCAGGAAAGCCATAATAATCACCGCACATTCTCACCAAGACTAATTTGGCCAAGTCATTAACGGTTTCTATTTTTCCGGTGGCTGCTGATTTATCTAAAGCAGCTTTGGCAACTTCTCCGGCCGCTTTTTTGATTCTGGGCAAATCCTCCCATTCCAACATGGTTTTCATGATGGACTTTTCTCGCCAGTTGAATTCCGTGTTATCCCTCGAAAGCATAACCGGCCCGTGATTCGGGTCCATTTTTGGGGCGTTCAATCTCACGGAGAAAACTTCTGGACGAGAGAAAACTTCTTGTACGTCAGGAAATAAAGTTACCAGGACGAATTGGGGCGTGATAAAGATGGGGCGATTAGCTCTTACTTCTTTGAAGAAGTTGGCTGAATCAGTCGCCATTGCTTGTCCAACCAGTTTCGCTCTTTCTGCCACATTATCAGCCGGAATACTGTCATACCTTTCTAAATAAGAAAAGGGCATATAATTCACTGTCCACTGCGCCCAGGGTGCATTACTGGGGTCGTCAATATGAATCGTTACTGTATCAGGAACAGCCGAGCCAGGAGAGCAACCATTACACCTTGCTACATACTTGCCTGTGTCTGCTTTTAAGGCGTATTTACCATTAGCTAAGAGTTCTGGAGTAAATTGGGCATAGCCTGCGGAAGGATCATCAACATGAACGGTAACTGAGTCTGGATATGCCCCATTAACGATACAGCCTCGACATCGTGCTACATACTTACCTGTGTCTGCTTTGAGGGCAATTTTACCATTACCCACGTCAATTACCTCAAATTGTGCTGCGGGCTGTTTAGAGGCATCATCAACATGAACAGTGATTGTGTCAGGAATATTACCGACAGTTTTTTGACATAGATAACAACGAGAAAACCATTTTCCTGTGTCTGCTTGTAAGGCGATTTTTAGACCTTTTAACATTTTCGAGTTTACTCCTATTTCAGATAGAATCTGGAATGAAAAACATCCCTATTTCTCAATTTTGTGAAATACTTTTTCGAGATTTTTGGGTCGATAGTCTGAAAACTTTTTCACTCGCTCAATGGTACTATCATGAAGCTCTTCTAAGGCATCTCCAACATCACGAAATTTGATTCCTGCTAATTTAAAAAATCCTGGATTATTATCAAATGGACATTGATGATCGGGTTGAATTCCTGTCGGAATAGCACTAATATCAAAGTCTAGCCCTAATCCCAGATTGCCAATGGAATCAATCATCCATTTTAAAGCTGTATCTGATAGCCCTCTGTTTTCTTCTGTACCACCACCGACACAACCATGATGGCCCGGAAACCACTTTTGAATCACCCGTTGATTCTCAGCTTTAGGGTGTTTTTTCATGGGGGTCACATCAAAAACTTCCCTGATTTCATCGATCGCCATGGCGTGTAACGCATTCTGCACATCATGATTTAATGTTGTATCATAGAATCGATAGCGGCGATGAAGCATTGGCTGAAACATTTTCAAAAGTGGGACAACGGGAATCCCTAAGGCACCTACGGTATCAAAGCAACCGATTAAGGTAATGGGAACGCGATCGCCATAGGTTCGACGGTATTGAATGGCTTCATTATCTGTCGGTTTAACCTCTCGATTACGATACAGTTCGTAAGCTTCGGCCGCATTAGTAACATAAGGTCGTTTGACGAGTCCGGAACAGTAAATCATCCCGGCTAAACTTCTGACTGTGTATGCACCCCGACTAAACCCAAAGAGATAAATTTCATCCCCAGGTGTATAGTTAAGACAGAGAAATCGATAGCCATCTTGTATATTTCTGTCGATGCCTACTCCCGCCGTACCTCCTGAAAGCTTTTGGCTTTCGGTACCGATACCTGCATCGTAAAAGATGATCTGTGGTATGCCGTCACTAGCCACTGGTTTGATTGCTTGAGTCAGTTTAACCACATTACTTGGATAAGGACTTTCTAAGTCTTGCCAAGTCCCATCACAACAGACAATAAGGCGTTTCATGGGTAAGTTTTTCCAATTTTAGGATGCTATTGACCTGATGATACGGCGCAAAATTGGACAATTTTTGGTATATTTATATAAATTTATATAACTTAAACTATGGATAAGTTCCACCCTTTTTTGTAACTTTTTGGTTACATTAGGAAATAAGATGTAAAAAAGCCGTTAAAAAAATCAATGATTGATGTTTTATTCTTAACTTTACATAATCTTAACCAATGAGCTTAAAACTTTACTTTCTTAGACATGGTGAAACCACTGCCAGTCAAACCGGAACCTATTGCGGCAGACTTGATATTGAACTTACGGAAGCCGGGGAAAAAATGGCAGAAGACTTTGCCAGATTCTATCAAAATATTGAATGGAAAGGGGTTTATTGTAGTCCTTTACAACGAGCGATCAAGACAGCAAAACCTCTCTGCGATCAACTGGGAATGCAAATGCAGCTTCGCCCTGGACTGAAAGAGATTTATTATGGAGAATGGGAAGGAAAAACCCCTGATCAAGTCAACCGAGAATTTCATGATGATTATGTGCGCTGGTTAGCTGATCCTGGTTGGAATAGTCCCAATGGTGGGGAAAAAGGTATTGACATCGCCCGTCGTAGCTCCGAAGTTCTCGAAGAAATTGAATGTACTCACAAGAGTGGCCATGTCTTGGTCGTTTCCCACAAAGCTACCATCCGCATTATGCTATGTTCCTTATTGGGAATTGATATTGGAAGATACCGCGATCGCATTGCCATGTCAGTGGCCCGGGTGAGCATTGTGGAAATAGCCGAAAATGGCCCCTTAGTTCATATTATGGGTGATTGCTCCCATCTTAGAGAAGAATTGCGCCATCGTCACGGAACTTAATGGCGACGGCCCACTCTTGTTAACATTAAACAAACGAATGAAGCTAACGATTGATTAAATTATGCCAAAAGAATATTGGATAGACAACGATCTAGAGTCAGATTTAGATCCTCTCAGTTCCCTGTTATCCGAATGGTCTGATCCTGAAGAGGAAGAAGAAGAATTTAGAAGCGACTTTTTCCAAGGGTTATCGGGAAGACGCCAAAAAGCCGCCTTTGTCTTAATGGCTATTTGGGGCGTTACCCTAGGACTTAACGTAGTTGCCTGGGGAACTTGGCTGGTTTTGGGCTTAATCTGCCTATTTAGCCTTCAAGCTTCCCGTCTAATCTTCGCCAAACCTGAACCCATAGCCGAACCCTTATCAGATGAAGGTTTAGCCTCAGCCCCCTCTGTCTCCTTATTAGTTGCCGCTAAAAATGAAGAAGCAGTCATCCGTCAATTAGTGACCCAACTTTGTAGTTTAGACTATCCCACCGAAAAATACGATCTTTGGGTAATTGATGACCATAGTACCGATCAAACCCCAGAAATTCTTGACCAACTTGCCCAACAATATCCCCAATTAAATATTATTCATCGTCCTGCGGGGGCAGAAGGAGGCAAGTCAGGGGCCTTAAATGAAGTATTTTCTAAAACCCAAGGCGACATCATCGCTGTGTTTGATGCTGATGCCAAAGTCTCTCAAGACTTGTTAAGACGGGTTGTTCCCCTCTTTGAAACCAAAGAAATGGGGGCCGTACAAGTGCGGAAAAGCATTGCTAATGCTGCCCTGAATTTTTGGACGAAAGGACAAGCAGCAGAAATGGCTTTAGATAGTTTTTTTCAGCAACAGCGCATTGCCCTAGGAGGTATTGGGGAATTACGGGGTAATGGTCAATTTGTGCGCCGTAGTGCCTTAATTAGCTGTGGGGGATGGAATGAACAAACCATTACCGATGATTTAGACTTAACCATGCGTTTACATCTGGATCATTGGAAAATTGGCTTTTTAACTGATCCTACCGTAGAGGAAGAAGCCGTAACGACAGCCAAAGCCCTGTGGCATCAACGAAACCGTTGGGCAGAAGGGGGTTATCAACGCTATTTAGATTATTGGCGATTTATTATTAATCAGCCCATGGGATGGCGGAAAAAATTAGATCTGATCTCATTTATTTTAATGCAGTATCTTTTACCCACTGCGGCGGTTCCTGATTTCATTATGGCCATAACCCGTCATCGTTTACCGATCTTAAGTCCTTTGACGGCTTTAATGTTATCCCTGTCTTTGTGGGGAATGTTTACGGGGTTACGTCGTAGCCAAAAACCCGAAAAAGTCAACATTTTTGAGATTTTTCAATTATGGTGGCAAAGTTTACGAGGAATGTTGTATCTGACGCACTGGTTAATTATTATGCCCTGTGTCACCATGCGGATGTCCATTCGTCCTAAACGCTTAAAATGGGTAAAAACTGTTCATGAAGGCACGGCAGAAGAAAGTTTTGAATTTTAACTACTTTTGGGAGAGAGAACAAGAAACAGGCAAGAGCATAGTGAGCTTTGTTGCCTGTTCTTTCCCTATTCATTATCATCAATTAACAAGAGTTAACTGAATAACGAATAACTGTAATGAGATATGCGCTAGTGCATGAGTGGTTGACCCCAAAAGCCACAGGGGGGTCAGAATTGGTGGTTAAAGAGATTTTAAAGCACCTGGAAGCGGATTTATACGCGTTGATTGATTTTGAGTCTACCAACCCTCAGAGCTATCTTTATGGTCGTGTGATTGGCCGTACCTTTTTACAAAATTTTCCTTTAGCTCGCAATGGCGTACAAAAATACTTGCCATTGCTGCCCTTGGCGATCGAACAATTAGATCTCAGAGACTATGATGTGATTCTGTCTTCTTCCCATGCCGTGGCCAAAGGGGTTCTTAGCAGTCCCCATCAACCTCATATCTGTTACTGTCATACCCCTATGCGCTACGCCTGGGACTTAACCTTTGATTATTTGCATAATTCCCAGGCAGGTAAGGGTATCCCAGGCATTTTGACCCGCTATATCTTACACAGTCTGCGTCAATGGGATGTCATTTCAGCCAACCGTGTTGATTATTTTATCGCCAATTCCCATCATACCGCCCGTCGCATTTGGCGTTGTTACCGTCGTCAAGCGAAAGTGATTTATCCACCTGTTGATTTGAAACGCTTTCCCTTCACTCCCCAGAAAGAAGAGTTTTATGTGACAGTTTCCCGATTGGTTAGTTATAAAAAAATTGCTTTAATCGTGCGGGCTTTTAATCAATTAGGTTATCCTTTAATTATTATTGGTGACGGGCCTGATCTCCCAAAAATTCGCCAAATGGCTCAGTCTAATGTCAAAGTCCTAGGAGCGCAAGATGATTCCGTGGTTGAGCAATATATGACTCAAGCTAAAGCATTTGTTTATGCTGCCTGTGAAGACTTTGGTATTGCGCTAGTGGAAGCCCAGGCTTGTGGAACCCCAGTCATTGCTTATGGAGGTGGTGGTGCGCTAGAAACTGTGATCGATATTCGTCAAAACTTAGACAAGGGGACAGGAATTTTATTTTCTCCCCAAACTCCTCAAGCTTTGGAACAAGCCGTTGAAACTTTTGAAAAGTTTCAGCATCAAATTGATCCAGAGAGTTGTCGCCGACAAGCGGCAAAATTTACTCCAAAAATCTTTGAAACGTCCTATTTGACTTTCTTAGACCAGTGTTGTCAGGACTTTAAGCAAAAAAGTTCGATAACAAATTTTCGATTTATGTGATCACAATTGCGATGATTTACGTCTTCTAGCTTTATGATCACAAATGTGTGGTGTGATGTGATGTGAAGGAGTAAGATGACTGCTAATAGCCAATTTATCTCCGTCAAAGCTCTACAAGCTTTGATGAGACGGGGTTTTCCTCCCTCGTTCTCCCAAAGAGGATATCAGAGTCCATGGTCACAGGCGATATTAGATGGAAAAGTTGCCAAACGAACGTTTGATATTGTCTTTTCCCTATCGGTGCTGATTATTTTTTCGCCCTTGTATTTGCTACTAGGATTGTTAATTGCCATTAGTTCCCCTGGCCCTATCTTTTATGCCCAAGAGAGAGCCGGGAAAAACTTCAAAAAGTTTAAGTGCATCAAGTTCCGAACCATGGTGCAGGATGCGGACGAAGTTTTGGCAGCTATGATGGCTAATTGTCCTGAGATGCGGGCTGAGTTTGAAGATAATTTTAAACTCCGAGATGATCCCAGAATTACTTGGATTGGAAAATTTCTGCGTCTAACCAGCTTAGACGAATTTCCCCAATTCTGGAATGTTCTCAAAGGAGATATGAGTGTCGTGGGCCCTCGCCCCTTAGTTCCTGAAGAACTCTGTAAATATGGTAATAAAATTGAAAAAGTTTTAACCATTCGCCCTGGAATTACAGGATTATGGCAAGTTTCAGGACGCAATGACATCCCCTATCCTCAACGAGTTCAGATCGATGTTTACTACGTCAATTACCGTAATTGGCTGATGGATATTTGGATCATGTTCAAAACCATTGGAGTGGTCATTTTTCCCAAAAACAATGGTGCTTATTAAGCTCTAACTCGATCAATGTCCCTGAAAAAGCTTCCCACATCATTCTTGATTTCGGGAAGCTTTCTATAACTTGCCGTTTTAAAGTAAAGTATGTTATTAAGACTCAAGATGATCTTAAAACTTAATTAATCTTTTTAAAGATAGGATAAATAACCGATGACCCAACCCAAACGCGCTCTGATTACTGGTATTACTGGACAAGATGGTTCTTATCTCAGTGAATTATTATTAGAGAAAGGATATGAAGTTCATGGGATCATTCGTCGAACTTCAACCTTTAATACTGATCGCATTGACCATGTTTATGTCGATCCTCATCAAACAGACGCGAAATTCTTCCTCCACTACGGCGACTTAACCGATGGAACCACCCTGAGACGAATTTTAGAAGAGGTTAAACCCTTTGAAATTTATAATTTAGGGGCCCAATCCCATGTACGGGTTAGTTTTGACTCCCCAGAATATACCGTTGATGCTGTGGGGATGGGAACTTTGCGTCTCTTAGAAGCAATTCGAGATTATCAACAACGGACAGGGATTGAAGTTCGCTTTTACCAAGCCGGATCTTCAGAAATGTTTGGTAAAGTGCAAGATATTCCCCAAAAAGAAACCACTCCCTTTTATCCCCGCAGTCCCTACGCTTGCGCCAAAGTTTACGCCCATTGGCAAACGATCAATTATCGGGAATCCTATAATTTATTTGCTTGTAACGGCATTTTATTTAATCATGAATCTCCCCGTCGTGGCGAAACCTTTGTCACCCGTAAAATTACCAGAGCGATCGCCCGCATTGTGGCCGGAACCCAGAAAAAATTATATCTAGGTAATCTTGACTCTAAACGGGATTGGGGCTATGCCAAGGATTACGTCAAAGCCATGTGGTTAATGTTACAACAAGACACCGCCGATGATTACGTGGTAGCAACAGGGGAAACCCATTCCATTAAAGAATTCCTCACCACCGCATTTGAGTATGTTAATCTCAACTGGCAAGACTTTGTAGACTTTGATCCACGTTATCTCCGTCCCGCAGAAGTCGATTTATTGATTGGCGATCCAACTAAGGCGAAAACTGAACTCGGTTGGGAACCCTCTGTTACCTTTGAAGAATTGGTACATTTAATGGTAGAAGCTGATTTAGGGGCCTTGGGACTTTCTTCTCCCAATGAGACGACAGGTGACAAAGTGTTACTCTTCAAGGATAATGCTTATGTCCGTCAGCCGATGAGTGTCCTGGTGGACTAATTTTAGGAATCAGGGATCAGGGTGATTCCTTGATCGCCAATTAAAGATCAATTGTTGATTGAACTAAGGGTAAGGGATCAGGGAGTAACAACAATGCTAGATTTGAGTGATAAACGAATTGTCGTCACAGGAGGGGCTGGCTTTCTGGGTAAGCAAGTGGTCGAGCAACTCATAGAGGCGGGCGCACAACCGGAAAAAATTGCCATTCCTCGTTCCCGTGATTGTGATCTGCGGCAACTAGATCATTGTCAACGGGCCGTCGATCAACAAGATATTGTGATTCATCTGGCGGCCCATGTGGGGGGAATTGGGTTAAACCGAGAAAAACCTGCTGAGTTATTCTACGATAATTTGATGATGGGGGCGCAACTCATCCACGCAGCTTATGAAGTAGGCATTGAAAAGTTTGTTTGTGTGGGAACCATTTGTGCTTATCCTAAGTTTACCCCTGTTCCCTTCAAAGAAGATGATCTTTGGTCCGGTTATCCTGAAGAAACCAATGCGCCCTATGGCATTGCCAAAAAAGCTTTATTAGTACAGTTACAATCCTATCGTCAACAGTATGGATTTAATGGCGTTTATCTGCTTCCGGTGAATTTATACGGGCCAGAAGATAATTTTAATCCTAATAGTTCCCATGTAATTCCGGCTTTAATTCGTAAAGTTTATGAAGCACAACAACAGGGAGAGAAAAAACTGTTTGTTTGGGGTGATGGTTCCCCAACGAGAGAGTTTTTGTATTCAACAGATGCGGCCCGTGGCATTGTCATGGCAACTCAATTCTATAATGATCCTGAGCCGGTCAATTTGGGAACAAATTACGAAATTTCCATTCTAGATCTCGTTGAATTAATTTGTGAATTAATGGAATTTCAAGGGGAAATTGTTTGGGAAACAGATCAACCCAATGGACAACCCCGCCGTTGTTTAGATACACAAAGAGCTAAAGAGGCCTTTGGATTTGTGGCCGAAATGAGCTTTAAACAAGGGTTAAAAAATACCATTGATTGGTATCGAGCCAATGCTGAGTGAAGTCCTCATTCCTAAGTTCTAATCTGACAGTTAAAAATCTGGTCAGTCAAAGCTAACCGACCTAGCCTTTCTTTTGTTATACTGACCACCGAGAGTGAAGATTGAAAATTCATCACTCCCTATGGACAAAATCTGCTTCTAAGACCAACTTCAATATGAATAACCATAAATCTTTAGTAACAGTCCTATCGAAGCGTTTAATGGCAATTTTAGCTCTGTCGGGGTGTTTATTAACCGGAGTACCAACCCTATCCTGGGCCCAGAGTAATCCTGGATTAACGATTTTTAGCGGGGTTGAAAACCGTAACGACATCCTCGACTACAAATTAGACTTTAATGGACGGCCAGATTTCTACGGGGAGCGGATGAAACTTCGAGTTCCCTCCAAGAAGCTAACACAAGGAGTGAGCAAGTTCTATATTTCCTATCTCGAAGTCCCTAAATTTGACGGTAAACTTGATACTGACTCTGTAGATGTTCGTGTCGATAAAGAATCCGTTGAGATTCGAAATGTCTATTGGGATAAAGAAAGTCGGGTCATAGAAATTGACCTAAAAGAACCGATTGAACCCGGAAAAAAAGCAGAAATCGTCTTTTCCAACGTCAAAAATCCTAGTTCGGGAACCTATTATTTCATCTGTGATGTTTTGACTTCAGGCCAAATTCCTTTAAGAGTCTACATCGGCACCTGGATTTTATCCTTTTCGATCACAAATTAGCCAGTTTATTTTGTATTTATCTCAGGACTTACCCACAGACCCTACTTGTAGGGGTAATTTATGAATTGCCCCTACAAAGAACATAAATCAGGTAGGCGTTGCGTAAGTCCTATATCTGTGAAAGAAAGACATAACTCAACGCTAGTATTAAAATAGTTGAGACATTTAACCTAAAATACCCTTGGTGGAGGGCAGGACGTTGGACGAACTGCGATCAGCACTAGAACTCGCTACGGAAGATGAATTACGGAGTTTAACACAAATTCTGTTTTCTCGTAAATTTAATCCCCTGGATTATTTACAAACCCCAGATCCCATAGAAATACAAAGTCAAGACTGGGAAACTTGGTTAGATGCCATAGAACAACGATTTCGTTATTTGGCCGCCGATGGTTTAACGGTTTTACAGAGGAAGACTCAAGGGTTTAGCTATCGTCAAACCCTGATTCGTGTTTGTCATTACTTAAAAATTCCCTATTCTAATCGAATGTCTACCACAGATATTGAGGCTGACATTTTTCTGAATTTGGTGGGGAAAGCCTGGAAAAATCTGCCCGAAGCTGAACAAACAAGTTTGATGGGAAAAATTCAGCAATCTTTAGCTCAGTCCCATGTCCCTGATGCTTTACCTGTTCAATTACAACATAATCCCGTCAATCTTCTACTCAAAGGTAGCAGTGCCTTAGCCGTAAGTTCCGTGGTAAAACCCTGGTTACTCAAACAAATTGCCGAACAGTTTGCTCTCCATGTTGTTCGTTATCAAGTGGCCCAGCAAGCTTTAATTAAGGGAGGAACGGCTGTGGCCAACCAAGTGGCAGTAAACAGCGCAAGACGGGGAATGGCGATGACAGCAGCCCGTTATGGTGCCGTGAGAAGCCTGTTTGCCTTTGTGGGGCCAGTGCTATGGGGTTGGTTTTTAGCCGATTTGGGCTGGAGGGCGATCGCCACCAATTATGGCCGCATTATTCCTGTGATTTTTGCGTTGGCTCAAATTCGTTTGACTCGCACGGAATGTTGGGAACCTGCTTAATATAAGGGGTGGGAGGTGTGGGAGAACCCGTGAAATCTAGATTAAACAAAAACAATTCCCGATGGCCGAGAAATTGTCTGAAGTTTGGGGTATTTCTTTTACCCTTTTCTGCTGATTTTGGGGCCACTGCCTTAGTATTTGCCCTGTTTGGGTTGTGGAAACAAAAATATCGTCAAATTGTTTCCTATCCTTTCAATTGGGCCTTAGGATTATTAAGTCTTTGGTTAATTTTAACCTCAATCTTCGCCTTTAAACCGATTTTGAGTTTAGAGGGATTAGGTAATTTTTTTCCCTGTTTTTTACTCTTAGCAGCCTTTCCTCTTTTTTTTAATAAGGTTTCTCGCTTATATCAACTCGCTTGGTGGTTAGTTTTAACCTCAATTCCGTTGTGTTTTTTAGGATTAATGCAATTAATTGCAGGATGGGAAAGCCCCCTGTTTTTACGGGCAATTGGGATTAAATTAATTGCCTATGGCAACCCTGATGGGCGGATGTCTTCCTTATTAATGTATGCTAATACTTTAGCTTTTTATTTATTAATTACCTTTACCTTATCGATTGGTTTAGGCATTGATACTTATCGCCGTTGGCAAGAGCAAAAGAACACCAACATTAGTTGGCAATTAGGGATAATAATTATTGCTATTTTAAGTAATAGTATAGGATTGATTTTAACTAATTCTCGCAGTGCTTGGGGACTGGCCTTATTGGGGTTAATGGCCTTTGCTCTGTACTTACGTTGGTATTGGCTTATTGGCGGGGTAATAGTAGCGATCGCGGCAGTTTTTTGGGCAGCTTGGGGGCCCTTTGGTCAAGAGATGATGCGTCATCTTATCCCATCTTATTTTTGGGCTAGACTGACGGATGATTTATACAGCGATCGCTATGTAACGGCCCTACGCACGACTCAATGGGGTGTCGCTTGGGAGATGATGTTAAAAAGGCCTTGGTTGGGGTGGGGACTGCGGAATTTTACTCCTGTTTACCAAACAGAAATGAATGTTTGGATGGGACATCCTCATAATTTATTTTTGATGTTATTGGCTGAAATTGGGATTCCAGGCACGTTATTATTAAGTGGAATTGTGGGCAAGATTTTGTTTGAGGCAGTCCAATTATTGAGATGCTGGTCTGAAGAACAAAAATGGTCTAAAAAATCCGAGGAATTGTCCTTATACCAACGACAACAGAGACAATATTTACTGCTATTTACTTATGTCGTTGCCTTTAGTTTGTGTCTTATTTTTAATTTATTTGATGTCAGTATTTTTGATGTGCGAGTGAATCTTCCTGGATGGATTTTATTAGCGGCGATCGCTGGACTGGTAAAAACAAGGATACAAGGGAAATAGAAAATCTCTGGTTACTAACTTTTCCTATCCTCTTCCGGAAACCGAATGATATCATCATCCCCTAGATATTCCCCGTTTTGCACCTCAATCATCACCAAAGGAATCACCCCAGGATTTTCTAAGCGATGACGAGTATTCATGGGGACATAGGTCGATTCTTTTTGCTTGAGAAGGTGTTCTTGGCCATCAAAAATCACCCTAGCTGTTCCTGAAACGACTATCCAATGTTCACTACGATGATAGTGCATTTGGGTACTAATATGCTGCCCTGGTTTCACCTCAATGCGATTAATGCGATAACGGGGCCCTTCTTCTAACATTGTTACCGTTCCCCAAGGAGGAGTACGAATGAATTCACTAGGATGAGAATCTTTTTCCTTACTCATATTTGCACCTGTTCTGCACTCTCCCTTATTTTACTCATAATTGGGTTAAATAATTGCCAAAAAAAAGAGAGGCGAGCGATCGCGTCTCTCTTAACTAAAAATGAGCTAATACCCTAATTAACCACCGACTTTAACCACAGGTTCAAAACTAGGAACAACTAACTCCTTATCCTGTTTGGTAAGCTTGTTGTACAAGCGTTCGGTATTGGGGAAATTGGCCGCAGGAAGAGTCGGGAAACGACGGTAAGGAACGGTATCTTCTCCGAATAATTGGAGATATTCCATACTGTTGACCATAGCCCCAATAAAGCCCCGAATGCCTTGAGTTGCCAGAATTTGATTGTATTTCTGAATCTCTTTCTGCGTCAAAGGCGCACGGCCTAAGAAGTGCTTCGTTCCCAGTTCAATAACTTTAGTGTTGGGATAGGGGGCATAGAACTCCTTGATATAGAGATCAGAGCGACCTAACCCTTCAATAAACTCCTTAACGGTAATTTCCCCATTGCCAAGCTTACTTTCTAGGGCCGTAAATTCCGCTTGGATAATATAAGGATCGAGATCCCGTTCAAAAATCTGACGGTAAGCAGCACGAATCGTATTTTGCAGAGCCACTTTATCTGTTGTGGTCAACAGTTTAAAGATCTTGGTTTGCTGACGTTGTACAGTCACCCCTTGATTAACACGGAATTCAATATCTGGTTCCGTACGATTTGAGGAAACTTGACCCAACTCGATAAAGCGAGGGGTAACTTCCTTATCAACCCGCTTACCGATATCTTCTCGTAATGTGCCAGGACGAGTCATCCGTGCCTGCATTCCCGCCGGAGTCACATACCGTTCATAAGGAACCGTATCTTCCCCAAAGGCTTCTGTGTACTCCTGAGAGTCGATCATGGCATCTACCAGAGCATAGAAACCCTTCTTAGAAGCCAAATCAAAGTAAGGATTCATTTCCTGACGACCATAGGTAGGACGACCTAAGAGACGACGGTGAATGTATTCGATGGCCTTAACTACATAGAAAGGAGTCCAATAGGTCTTGAGGAATACTTCAGACTTGGCCAGATTTTTGATGAACTCTCGTAGGGTAATATCGCCATTTTCTAGCTTAATTTCAGCGACTTTTAACCGTTGTCCTTCGTAGACATCCCGTCCAAAGACTTGACGGTAAGCTGCGCGAATCACTGCCTGGGTAGAACTTTCCCCATATTTAATGCTGGCCCCATTACTGCTACCAGGGAGTTCATTATTTAAGCGGAAAACCTTGGGTCCTAAAGAGCCAGGAAATTCGCCCCGGGCCGCAGGATTGCTGTTTTGGTTATTAATACCAGGGCCGCGGTGAATGAGAATCCGTTTAGTATCCTTACTAAAGGGAGCAGGACTATTACTGGGATTACGGGTTTCTTTCGGGAAAATTGCCCCAAATTGAATTTCTAGGGGATCATTACCTGAACCGTAAACGTGCTGATCGGGTAAGGGACGATCATAGTTAGCAAAGGTAGTAATAAATTGAGGAACTTTACGGAAGGGCGCACTGTAGTTAAACAGATCTTGCTGCATTCCCCAGTTACGACATTCTTGGGCTTCTTGACCTAAGCCGCGAATGTAAGGAACCGTTTCTTCTCCAAAGTAATCCGCATATTCTTGAGAGTCAACCAGTGCGTCTACTAAGGCAGCTAAACCACCCTTAGAGACGATGGAGAAGTAGGTTTGGACTTCTTCACGGGAACTCGGGCCACGACCCAAAATATGACGGAAGGCTAATTCTAGGGCCCGACTATTGATGAAGGGTTCAAAGAACTGTTTGCGGTATAAAGGAGACTGACAGGCGCGACGGACAAACTCTTTCATGGAGATGTCCCCATTTCTTACCTGAGATTCTAGATAAGAAAGGGACTGACTGTAAGCTTTGGTAATATCCCGTTCAAACAGTTGACGATAAGCTGCTCTGATGATTTCGCCTTTTTCTGATTCGGATAAGCTAGGCTTCATCACGAATTTTTGGCGGGTTGTCGCAGCATTAAAGTAACTTTGGGGTAGCTCTAACCCTTGTTGATCGCCGGAAGGACGCTGACGCTGCTTAGTAGCAGGAGTCGGGGCCTTAAATTCGGTGATTAATACATCAAAATATTCTGTAACAATGGCTTGTGCTTCTGCATCTTGCCGGAAATAGTCTTTTGCTGCTGCCCGCATCTCTTGGAGGGCTACTAAGGTGGCATCCGTAGAACAAGCTCTTTCAATGATTTCCCGCAAACCACGAGTATTGACGATAATGATACTCGGATCACCCGCTACGATGGCGTAGGTGACATAGCGTAAGAACCAAGATAAATCCCGCAAGGACTTTTGCATATTGCTAGGGCCGTAGCGGGAAATGTTAATCGGGCGAAACCCTGGGGGAATGGGGCCAGTGGATGCGAAAATGGAGCGTAAACCTCCGAAAAAGCCACCGCCACCGCCACCACTTTCCACATAGGTTACGGCTCCGGGTTGGACTGTTGGGGCCGCAGCGGCCATGACCATTTCTTTTTCCACCGGAGGTTTTTCCAGATACGCCATGGGCGATCCCCCTGTGAAGATGCGGTTAGCTGCCCGCGAGACGATTAAATCGGAATTGCTAGTAAGAGTTTGGGCGATCTCTAAACGCTTACTCCCTGATTGGAAATATGCAACTAACTCACTGAGTTCAGTCTTGCCTAAAAAGCGATCCTGTTGCTCTGCTTGACTAATAGCCGATACAGGAACGGTCTGATACAGTTGGGGCCTTGCTAACGAGCTTCCACCACTTGCCTTTACACTCATTGGATTTCAACTATCTCCCATGAAAAAATTGCTAATCTACTCCATAATAGGAGTGCAGATGTCCGCAACATCTTGATTAAAACCAGATGTTTGTTAAAAAGTTAATCAGCATCTAGATTAAACTGTTTCGTGCTTTCTGAGGGCGTTTGTTACGAATTGTATCCTTTTAATCTTAACCAGACTTTATCTTGACAAAATGGCTTTCTCGTGGTATTTCAAAGCTCGTAGTCAAGGCTTTAGCCTTATCATCTCAGAAATGTTTCACTCATGATAGAATTTCTCTTAATCAGCCCTAAAGGGCTTACTACAAACTAAAAAACATTGAATCAATAATCTCTTGAAATGATGCAGTATTCATGTTCTTTATTGTCTACTATCTTCTACTAATATTTTAATCTAATGTTAACATTGCAACGGAGGTAAAAATGTCTAATGGATCATAATAAATCTATTTTTTTAGATGAATATCAGGACCAAAACTAATCTCAGGAGACTGATAACTAGGGGGTTCTACATGAATAATAACCCGCACTGGATCAAATCGTTCTTCTAATAGCATTTCTACTGTTTCTGTAATTTTATGAGCAGTTTCTACATCATCAGCTTCTACAATTAAGTGCATTTCAATAAAAACTTGTCGTCCTACAACACCCCGTGAAGCAATATCATGACAGTTAACCACCCCAGGAACCGCCATTACTATGTCATAAATTGTTTCTGGAGGAACGGCCATTTCATCTACTAACCAAGGTAAATTAGAGCGCACTACTTCCCAACCACTGGTAAAGACTAAAATAGCCACAGGAAAAGCTAAAATCACATCTAATTGTTGCAGTTGTGGCAAGTTTAAATTTTCAGATTGCCAAATACCAATTAATCCAGCTAATACCATAATTGTCACCCAAATATCACTCATGGTATGATAGGCATCAGCGATTAAAATGGGACTATTCACAGCTAAACCCACCCGACGTTCATAAAAAGCAACAAAAATATTAATTCCTAATACAATTAACAAAATCCATAATTGTCCCCCCGATATTTTAACGGGATCGCCTCCATGCCAAATTTTTTCCACGGCCCCCTGTATAATTTCAAAGCAAGCAATGACTAAAAAGGCCGCAATACCTAACGCTGCTATCCCCTCATATTTTTGGTGTCCATAGGGATGATGGCGATCGGGAATGGGGGAGGAAAAATGACTGGCCACCAACCCTAACACATTATTCGCACTATCGGTGACGCTATGGAGTGCGTCTGCTTGTAAACTTAAAGAACCTGTCATCACGCCCACAACCGCTTTTAACCCCATAACAACAAGATTGAGAAATAGGGTAATTAGCAAAACTTGGCGGACTTGGGAACGATTATCTTGTGGCACAATATTTAAACTGGATGAAATGTTGAGGCCAATGATTGCGATAATAAAGATCTCTTAGTCTTATTGTAGTGCTTAAATTTAATTCAATCATGGCTCAACTTACCCTTAATTTAGTACAAGGATCGGTTACGTTTAATTTTTCGACCGACTCGGCAAAAGCCCTTAAACTAGAAATTGATCAGTTAATGCAAAGCTTGAAAACTGTGGCAGCGAATGCGGCCAGTGGAGGACGGCCAAAACCTGAAAAACCGATGGAATATCGACATACAGGAGAGGTATTTTTAGAGGTTTTTTGTAATCCTAATATCTATCCTAGTCCGTTTGCCGCTAAAGTTTTGTTAACGGTTAGAGATGAACGAATTCGCTTAACTACAGAAGCAGAATTAACCCGTTTGATTGAAGATTTAGGACAATATTTAGAACAAGTTGCTTAAGTTTGTTCCATCATCCAACTAATACATTGTTGCATTTGTTGTTTCATGGTTTCTTGATCACTGTGATAACGACGACCATGGCCAGGTAAGATCCATTCAAAGGAATAATGGGCTAAATTTTTCATGGAAATAATCTGTTCTGACCAATTATACCAACAAACATGATGGAAACCACAGAGATGATTTAAGGAAGATGACCAAGCTAAATGATCGCCAGTAAAAAGATATTTTTGTTGGTAAAGTAGAACAGTATGACCTTTGGTATGGCCAGGAACAGGAATAATCAGAAAATCAGGGGATAATTCTATGGGTTCATTCCCTGATAATTGAATTTCTACCCCTTGAGTTTTTTCGTTAATATCATCAACATGAAGAATTCTCTGACAACCAAAATGTTGAGCGAATTTTTCATGATCTGCTACATCATCTTTGTGGGTTAAATAGAGATAATGAATGCCTCCCATGGCTTCAATTTGTTTGACTAAAGGAGGAGAAAACCGAGGAGAATCAATTAAAATATTGCCTTCTTGTCGTTGAATAAAGTAACTAGCAGCACCAAAAGATTTCTCTGAATGATAGCCACAATGATAAATATTTTCATCAACTAATAAGGGGAAATTTTGCTGAATTTGTTTAATATTATTTGGTTTTTCTACGGTTCCAATAGAAGCAGTGGGACAAGAAAGAAGGGCTTGAAATGCTTCTAATTCTTCGTTTTTATTGGTGGGTTGATGATAAACTGCCGATTGATTATTATCTCGATGAAATACTTCTGGGGCCATCCAACGACAGGTATCACAGTCGATACAGGTACTATCAACATAAAAGTTACCGTTCATGTTTTCTGAACGACGTTTTTGTAATGTAGCCATGATTTTAACTGTAAAATTTTTAATCTATCTTCAGTATAACAAGAGGAGAGTGATTTTGTTTTTGCTAGGGATAATTCATGAATTACCCCGACAGATTCAGATATTTAGATTAGAATAGAAAAAGAAGTCTAAAATTGAATTATTATGCTAATCCAATCACCCCAAACGACTAAAATTGATTCCCTTGAAGATTATCGAAAATTACAAGAAACCTCTGAATTTAAACATGAATATCATAATGGAGAAATTATCGCAATGACTGGTGGCACACTTAATCATAATACAATCATTATAAACCTGATTTTTTGCTTAAAATTAGCTTTGGGTAAAACAGATAATTACATTTATTCTAGCGATCTAAGATTATGGATTCCTCAATATAGTCGAGGGGTTTATCCTGATATTATGATTATTTCAGGACAACCTATTTTCAATGAAAATCGTACTGATGAAATTATCAATCCTTGTCTAATTTTTGAGGTATTATCTCCATCAACTTCTAGTTATGATAGGGGAGATAAGTTTTTATATTATCGCTCAATTCCTCAATTTAAAGAATATATTTTAATCAGTCAATCTGATTGTTTAATTGAACATTATACTAAAACAAATGACCATCAATGGTTATTAACAGACTATCAAGATAAAGAGGGAATAATTAACTTAAATTCGGTAAATATTGATGTAAAAATTTCTGATATCTATGACAATATTAAGATATAAAATAATTAATTCGTACCCCAAAAATACTAGATAATATAGGTTGTAGGGGTCAACGGCCGTTGACCCCTAACCTCTAACTATTTACCGTTAAAACCTCAGTTTCATCAACACTATCAACAACATTATCTTTAGATTTTGGTTGATATTGACTAGCAATTAAAGCCATCAAAAACCACCATAATGTATTAACTTGGGGACGATACCAAACCGTATCAAACATCCCTTGGGCCAATAATCCGGCCATGGCAGAGATTGCCGCAATTATCCAAAGACCATGAAGATTATTTGTATCCCTTAATCGTTGGATTTGTTGCACTCCTTGGTTAACAGTAACAACAATTAACCAAACAAAGATACTTAACCCAATTAACCCAGTTTCAACAGCAGTTTCTAAGAGGACAGAATAAGAACTTAAGGCACTATATTTAGGACTCATATAGAGGGGATAAATCTTATTAAAAGCACTGTTTCCTGGCCCAATTCCAATTATGGGGCGATCGCGGATCATTTCTATTACGGCCATCCAGACATTCATGCGGAAATTATTACTACTATCTTGTCGTCCGGCAAAAATACTCATTACCCTTGCCCTTAAGGGATCAACTGATATAATTGCGACGAAAAGTAAGCCGCCTAAACTCCCAAATACCACGGGTAATAACCACTTACGCCAAAAGGGAGAAAGATGATTGTTAAACCAGACAAACAACAACAATAAAAAGGTGAAAAATAATGCCATTATGGCAATCCAACCGCCCCGACTACCTGTAAAATAAAGACAAGCAATATTCACCATCACCATCGTAGCAGCTAATACTTTAGGAAATAATCCTTTCCAGACAAAAAAAGCAGAAATACTAAAGGCAATGGCTGGTAAAATATAGGAGGATAGTAAATTAGGGTTTTCTAAATAACTATAAACCCTGGTTGCATTAGCAAATTCAGAGGTAGGATCATTCCAAGTTGCTAATTGTTCTACTCCAAAAATTTGCTGTCTCACCCCATAGGAACTGACCAATAAACCTATGCCTAAAATCACGCTAATTAACCAATTAGTGAGACGAGGTGATCTCAAAATTCGGGCCGAGAAAGCAAAAAATATCAAATACAATGTCAATTTAATAAACCCGGCAAAAGCTGCTGCTTTAACCGGAGAAAAAGCCACAGCTACCGCAGAAATTCCCCAATAGACGAACACTAAGAGATGAATAGGGGTTAGTCCTGGTTTTTCGGTATCAGAGAGGGTTAACAGTCCCCAATAAGCGGTAATAGCGACTAACCAGACACCGATTAACCCTGTGGTGACAAAGGGGCTAAAAAGAAAGACAATACTTAACAATAGCGCACCGAGAGCTTCTCCCCATTGTAGGAGAAAGCTGCCTTGTCGCCATTGACTGAATAACCCAACGATACGATAGACATAACTAGCATTTAGCCAGGTTTTCGCGGAAAAGTAAGAGAGGGTAATTTGATCCCAAGTTGAATTCATGAACCATTACCAAAGATGATTAGTTATTAGTTATCGGTGATCGGGTTTCGTTTTGTCAACCGATTATCACTAAAATGCCCTTGAGTGGGGTTGTAAATAGGTGGTTTGTCGTAAGCCTTTTAGGGCTGAAAGCTTTGTACAATAAAATGCTCAAGCCCTCACTACTTACTTAAAAGGTTTGATCATAATTGAGGCTTTTTTGTTCCTTTCGTTATCAAATAATTTATAAATTGCCCATAAATTTGGTTATAATGGGTTTAGGGACAATAATCGCTGAATACTGATATGAACAAATCAAGATTTCTAGGAGCAATGCGGAACTTATTCCATTAATTAGATACTTAAGGAGGAGAAAAAACATGAAAATTTCCCTAAATAACCATCAAATAGAAGATTTAAGAAAATTCTTTCAAGAAGTTGATAAAGATAATAATGGTAAAATTGACCCACAAGAATTAAGGGAATTATTGGAAACTATTTGGGAAAAAGAAACGGATATCGATATTACATCAGCAGTTCAATCAACCTTTAATAAATGTGATCGTAATCATGATGGTTTTATTACCTTTGATGAGTTTGTTTCTTTAGCTGATTAAGCTTCGGATGTTTTCACTTTACTCTTTTTACTAGCAAGAATTGCTTTAACTAACTTAGGAATTTCCCCAGGACTTTGAACAATTTTGACCTTAGCCTTTTTTAACGCTGCAATGGTTTTATTTTCCGTTGTTTCTGCTTTCATTTTATAGGACAATTGACTGGCAATAATACTGGTAGCATCGCCGAAATTCCGTTCAAAGGGGGTATAAATGCCAGGAATATAGGCAATAACAGGTTTTTCAATGGCTGACTCGATATATTCTGCGGCCAAAACTTCCCCACTACTATTAGGTTGTCCCAACAACACGATCACCTCCGTTGTTTCGTCTTCCTCCATCACCTGTAACCATTGCTCAAAATCTGAGCCAATAATCCCATCACTCCCCAAACTAATGGCTAAAGATTGACCACAACCAGCCTGAGTTAATTCCCTGGCCACCTCATCAATAACGCGATCGCAGCGACTAATTAACCCAACAGGGCCAGGAGAATAAAAATCTGGTTCCATGATCCCCAACCAAAACTGATTGGGAACTAATAACCCGCCACTGCCCGATCCCAAAACAAACGTATTAGTAGCTTGGGCTTGATCTAATAACTTAACCATATCGAGAGGTGGAACCCCGGCCGTGACAATCACTAGCTGTTCAATACCAGCAGCGATCGCCTCTAACCCCGCATCCAAGACTTGATAGGGAGGGGTAAAAATCAAGCTGATCCCAATTTCCCCTAACTGTTTCACCGCTTCTTCCACCAAAGTAAAAACGGGAATACCGTCAATTTCTGGGGTTTCCCCTTCTAAACTAATCCCTGCTACTATATTTGTCCCCTGGCCCTTCATACGACTAGCATAATCGGCACCTAAAACGTCCGTAATGCCTTGAATTAAAATTTTACTATCTGCTTGCCATTTCATAAGGTGTTTGCGTCTGGTTTAATGGTTCAATCATCCCTTAGAACCTGCCAAAGTAGCGGTTTTTTCAACCGCACTTTTGAGATCTTCTAGCCAATAAATCGGTAAAAACGTCACTGTCTCTTGTATTTTGTCCAAATTTCCTCCAATCAACCTTATCACTAATTGAAAGGGTTCTGCTTTGGTTGGTGTCGGTTTTCCCCGCTTCCGAGGCACATTTGTGCCAGTGGGCCGAGGTAAACGATCTTCACTATTTTGTTGATTCACAAAGGGTTGACAATAATCAGCGATAACTTGGGCTGCCATTTCAGAGGTTGAACCATTCCCCAAAATATTAATCAAAACCACCTGTAACTCCGGCATTTTCAGCATCTTTTCTAAAGCAATGCCGAGTTGTTTCACCAAAGACTTGGTGCTGCCCTTTTCTTCAATAACAAAGGCACAAGCAGGTTTACTTTTTTGATGCACTAAAAGATCCCAAGTCGTTAAGGTTAGTCCCCAACTATTACAGATGATTCCCACATTGCCCTCACCCTGAGAAGTTCCCACCCATCGAGGTTTTTGGGAGGGGGTTTGCACCATCATTTGAACCGGGGACAAGTTAGACTTATTTTCGCCGTTAGGAGTCGCCAAACTGAGCAAATCGAGATGACGGGATAAGGCGGTATCATTGACCGTAATTTTCCCATCAAGGGCCATCACCTCTCCGGCCGCACTTACGGCCAGGGGATTAATTTCTACTAAATCCAGGTCTTTTTCGACGAATAGTTGATACATCTTTTCAACGATCGCACTAACACCATGAATTAGCCGACCTTTTAAGCCCATTTGCGTCGCTAACCGACGGGCATAAAAGGGAGAAAAGTCCTGATCTAGCACGACTTTGTGCATATGTTTGAGCAGGGTTTCCACATCAATGCCCCCCCTAGACGATCCTAATAAAACCGGACGCTGTAGCTGATAATCTAAGAGAATTGAGAGAAAAAATTCTTCTTGAGCATCATAACGCGCTTCTGCCAGGATTACTTCTGGATATTCCCCAAGAATGGGCAAACTAAAAATAGCTTGAGCCGCAGCCACTGCATCAATGGTATTTTGGACAAAGCGAATTCCGCCGGCCCTTCCCCTTCCCCCTGAATGGACTTGAGATTTTAACACCACAGGATAGGGAATATGGAGGTGTTTGAGTTCACTAAGATTGGCAATGGGTTGAGAGGGCAAAATAGGAATGCCCACCTGATGAAACAGTTCTTTGGCCTGATATTCCAGTAAATCCATATTTGATGTTCTGTCCTTGGCGGAAGTTAACGAACTTTTTTGAGGCTTTCTACTTTATCCGTAAAGAGTTCTGTGAAAAGACTCAGTACCGTGCGATCTTCCCGAATTTTAATGTTAACACTGACGGACATTCCTGATTGGAGAAGAATCTCTCGATCGTCGGTTATGAGAACTTGTTGATTGAGTTTAATTTTAGCAGGGAATCGATAAAACTTATGAATTTCATCGGGTTCTAAGGCATCTGAACCAATAGAAAGAACTTCCCCTTTAATATCCCCAAATTCGCTAAAAGGAAAAGAATCAATCCGTATATCGGCTTTCTGGCCGACCCGCACAAAACCAATATCTTCGTTGGTAATATCGACCTCAGCCACGAGGCTATCATCGGGGACAATTTTTAGTAAGGGTTCTGTTTGGTTTGGGGGAGGAACATAACCAGGTGCTGCTTTTAAATCAAATACAATTCCACTCACCGGGGCTTTAATCGCTTGATATTTTAATGTTACTTTGGCTCGACTAATTTGACTGCCTAATTCGGCGATGCGTTTATCATTTTCTACCACCACTTTATTGAGTTGACTGTCAATTTCAGCAATTCTCTTTTGGTTATCTGACATCTTATCTCGGACATCTTTTTCACTCAGTTTCACCGTATTAGTTAATCTGGCATTGGCTTGATCAATGGCTAATCCTAAGCGTTTTTCTTCTTCTGTAAAACGCTCAATCTCTTTAGTCCGATCTTGGACTTGTTGCCGTTGTTTATCATATTCAATGGTGCCGTTAGCAATTTGTTCTGTTAGTTTTTGTTTCCGTTCTGTAATGGTTTGTCGTTGTCTTTCGACTTGGAGTCGGGCCACTCCCCCTTCTTCTTGTAAGGGTTCAATATCTCTAAGAATTTTTTCGTCAATGGCTAAAGCTTTTTGGGCATCTTCTAATGCTTCTTTATTTCTTTGTCCAATTGCGTCGAGAACTTTAATGTCATCATTTAATTGTTTTTTGGCATCAGCTAACTGCACTTGAGTTTGTCTGAGTTGTTTTTCTAATTGTTCCATCTCTAATTGGGCCGCAGATGCACGGGAAGAGGCTTCTCCTTGGGCCGCTTGCAGTCTGGCCACTTGATCTGAGGTTAAGTTGGCCCCTGGCACGTTGTTACCTAATTGAATTTGATAAAGTTGATTTTCTGCTATCAAAGCTGCGCGGTTACGGGCCAAAGCGGCCACTTCTACGGGTAATTTAAGTTTGATAATCTCTTGTTCTACTTGTAGGGGATCTAGAGATTGATCCATGAGGGTGCGATAAAATCTGTTTTCTTGTTCGAGGGATTGTTTGACTTTTTGTAGGGAAACTAAGTCCGCCGTGCTGGCTTCTGAATCTAAAGTAACAATAATTTCTCCTGCCTTGACATGATCTCCATCTTTGATCAAGACTTCTTCAACGACTCCATTCACAGGGGCCTGAATTTCTTTAACGGTTGCTTGGGGTTTGAGTTGTCCTTTCGCGGCAACCACTTGTTCAATTCTGGCGATCGCCGCCCAAAGAAGACTTGCCGTTGTTACCCCAATAATCGTCCAAACGATTCCCCGTGACCAACTGGGAGATTGACGCAGGATTACCGCTTGTTCAGAATTGATGGAGGCTAATAAGTTTTGAGCGAGGGGATCATCCGATTTCTCGGTAGTCGTCAGGGCAGATTTTGCCCCGTTTTGGTCAGCTTGAGTGAGATTATCCTCTTTATTTTGATTTCCATTGGCTTGACTCATAATATTTTGGGGAATCTTAAATTACTGATTTGCTTCTTGTTGTTGATAGAGGTAGTAATATCGACCTTTCATGGCCATTAATTCTTCATGGGTTCCCTGTTCAACCACTGACCCTGAATCCATCATGACGATAACATCAGCACTTCTAATGGAACCCAAACGGTGAGTAATGAAGAAAACCGTGCGATCGTTAAAGGAACTTAAGAGATTTAAACAAACTTGTTGTTCCGTGGCATAATCTAAAGCACTGGTGGCTTCATCTAAGACGAGAATCCGAGGATTTTGGAGAACGGAACGGGCGATCGCAATCCGTTGTTTCTGTCCCCCAGACAGGGCTGATCCTCTTTCCCCTACTCTTGTATTGTACCCTTGAGGTAGACCCATGATAAACTCATGAGCCGCAGCTACTTGGGCCGCTTCAATAATTTCTTCGGTGGTGGCATCAGGGTTGGTTAGGGCAATGTTCTCCTGGACTGTGCCATCAAATAGTAGGGTTTCTTGGGGAACCACACCCACCTGACGACGCAGGGAATAGAGTTCCACTTTGGCAATATCATAACCATCAATTAAAATTCGCCCGGATTCTGGTTCATATAACCGCGATATTAATTTAGTTAGGGTACTTTTTCCGGCCCCACTTCCTCCCACAACAGCGATAAAGGTTCCGGCCGGAAAATCAATGTTAATGTTATACAGTTGTAGGGGGCCATGTTGTTTAAAGCGGAAACAGACATTTTCGTATTTAACATCTCCCCGAACCGCAGGCATAGGAATATTTTGGCGATCGCGTTCCGCTTCTTGGGGAGTATCGACAATATCCGCTAATCGTTCTAAAGATAGGGCAGTTTCTTGGAAATTTTGCCAGAGTTGAGTTAGTCGTAAAATGGGAGAGGTGACATAACTAGAAATAATCCGAAAGGCGATTAATTGCCCTAAACTGAGTTCTCCTTCTAACACTAAATAGGCTCCCACCCATAACACTAATAACCCAGAAAGTTTATTGAGGAAGCTACTGGTAGAACTGGCTAAGGTAGAGGTAATTACGGTATTAAAACCGGCCGAGACATAACGGGAATATTTATCTTGCCATTGCCACCGCGCCCGCAGTTCAATATTCTGGGCTTTAACAGTTTGTATCCCTGACATTACTTCTACTAAATAGGACTGAGTTTGGGCGTTGCGTTCCGCTTTTGTCCTGAGTTGACGGCGAATGGTGGGAGAAAAGACCAATGTCATGGCCACAAAAATTGGCACAATACCCAAGGCCACCAAGGTGAGAATGGGACTGTACACAATCATCACCGCAATATAAACTACGGAAAAAACCGCATCTAAAACTACTGTTAAGGCGGTTCCCGTGAGAAATTGACGAATATTTTCTAATTCATTAACCCTAGTCGAAATTTCCCCCACGGGCCGTTTTTCAAAATACCGTAAGGGCAAACGTAATAAGTGATCGATAATTTCCGATCCCAAACTCATGTCAATGCGGTTGGTGGTATCTACAAATAAATAAGTCCGTAAGGTGGTTAAAACCGCCTCAAAAATTGCAATAATTAGTAAAAATAAGCCTAAAACTTGTAAGGTATCGGCACTATTCTGTACAATCACCTTATCAATGATCACCTGAATCATTAAGGGGTTAGCTAACCCGAATAGTTGCACAAAGAAAGAGGCGATAAAAACTTCTATTAATACCCGACGATATTGTTTTAATGCCGGAACAAACCAATGTAAGCCAAATCTTTCTTGGGGTGTTTCTTTCGTCAGTTGGAGTAACAAAACTTCTCCACTTTCTCCCCAGGTATCTAAAAAGTCACGGGGACGACGACGAACGATGCCAATTTCCGGCACCGCCACGATCACTTCTTTCTCACTGACATCATACAAAACGGCTAAACTATTTTGCCAGTTAATTAAGGCCGGGGTTTTTAATTGAGTAAAAGAGGAAGCGGGAATATTAATTAATTGAGCATTGAGTCCCATTAATTCCGTAATGGCACCACAAAGGGGCAACGATAAATTACCTGTTCGTTGCAGTTGTTCAGCCAAAATGCGACGAATCACATCCCGACGGTAGGGCATCCCAAAATATTGACTGAGCATTTGAAAACAAGCTGAGCCAATGCCTAAAGGGGTTTTTCCCTTAATAAAAGGATAATTTTTCCGTTGTCGTCGTTCTTGGGGTGACTGGGGTAACTTTGCCGTTCCCACCAGTTCAGCATCTGCATAGGGGATATCTTCTGCCATTGAGGAGGAAACTAAACCCGACTCATCAGCAAGTTGGGGTTGCTGATGAGTTGTCTGGGGAGAGGGGGTTGAGTCTGTTAGGGGAGGAAACCCAATGAGACGAACGGGTTGATTCCCTATTATTTTGGTCTTAATGTTAGTTAAGTTGGTTAAAAGACTGCCTGGGGGAAAGTTTTCCATTTCCCCACCACTGACTAACCAAATTTTGCCATCTTGTGGGGGTAGATTTTGATTTGATAAGGGTTGGTCTGGGGGGAGATAATAAACCTCTGTGTCTTCTAGGACTTCTTGGGCTAAGGATTTCAGATCTCCGTCTCCTTGGGCCTGTTGTTCCAGGTAAACCCCTAATAAGTCAAAGATTTCTACTAAACTACATTGGTCTTTAAAGGTCGCTTTTAGGGCGGGGTATTGTTGTAGTAATTGCCAAAACTCTTCTTGAGAGAGGGTTAACCCGACGGATTCTGTGGAGGCGATCGCGGTTTCACAGGGAACTCCTCGCACTAAATTAACTCCACCCATGATCGCCCCTGGTTTGAGTAATTCTAGGGTACTGGGCATTTGAGTACGAGGATCATACCCTAAAAGTCGCGCTTGTCCCTCAAAAAGAATGGTCAGGTGAGAAGACACCTTCCCTCGCATGAGAATCACTTGACCCATGCGATAACGCCAAATCTGACATTTTTGCGCTAAGTCCGCAATCACTGAGTCAGGGAGTTGCTCTAAGGGGGCTAAATGTCGAAGAAAGTCTTGTATCTCTGTGGTTGTATGGGTCATGGTTAAGTCAAATGTTTAACCTTGTTTTATCTCAACGGCTTCTATTATGGAGGAGAAAGCAACATTTTGCTGAATTTGGGCCAACAACCATGCTTGAAATAGTTCATTGATGAGGCGTTGTCTAGTGGCTTCATCGAGTTGGGCTGACATATATTTTTCTAAGCGCAGAATAATCCACCAGTCTCCGACTCGTGTTGGGGGTGATAATTGTCCAGGGCGGCTAGCAGAGAGAATTTGCGAGATTCTGGGGTGAGGAACGTTGAGTTCCACGGGGCCAATTAATCCCCCGGTTTGGGCTTCTGAACCTTCGGAATATTGTCTGGCTAGTTCGGTAAAGGTATTTTCTCCTTCTTGAATCCGAAAATAGAGTTCTTGGGCAATACCTGCATCTTTGGTGCGAATTAGGGAATATACTACTCGATCCAGTTGTCCTTTACATTTGACGAAGTAGGGATCTAATTTGTCGCTCCAGGTGAGTTGTTTAAATTTTTCAATTTTCAAGTCCCTGACACTGATCACCTCTAATTGTTGAGGGGTCATGCCATGATGGTCTAACCAGGCTTTTAACTGCGCTTCGTTGGTCAGTTGATTTTTTTGATAAAACTGCTGTTTAGCTTGGGCGGTTTCTTCTGGAGTACAGGTAATATCGGCGATCGCTTGATCAATGATAATTTCTTTGGCTAATTGGGGTAATAGTCGATACTGTGCCAATAAACGATATAAATTATGGTCTGAGATCTCTTGATCGCCAATTTGCAAGACAATACTCATTTTTTCCCATTCTCCTGTCGGGGACACTCCCAGTCTTTTTTACCGAGAGAGATAGCCAACATTCATGGTTGACTATCAGGGGTGATGATTTCAATCTAGACAAAATTGAATGACTTCAAGGTGATCTAGTGCAATTTACCCCATAGTCAATCTTAAACGAAAATCCTGTCTCAGACACAAAAAGACCTTGACTACTTCGTGGAATTCAAAATAAAATCAGTTTATTAAGAAACATTACAAACTGAGTTCCCAAAGCCTAGAAGCATTAAAAAAAATAATTAATCACTCAAAACCATGTGAATACTCGCTTTTGCCCCGATCTGTTAGCCAGGAAGTTCCAGAACAGTTAAGGATGGGTTCAACTTCGACAAATTAGGTTGAATTGCACTAATGTTAAGCCTTTCAGCCAGTTTCTTAACACTTCTTTACATAAAGACAGCAGTTTTTTTAATAATATGTAATAAATAATGGTTCAAGAGCATTGTATAAAATTAACTTGAAGGGTACACAAGACAGACCGAGATCATCTTGGATAGTTCTTGGAGAACCTTTCACGATTTCTGAGATCACCACTAAAGTTGTCTCAGGTTTCTTAAAAAAACTTTTGAAAGGGACTTGGGAAATCGCGGAGATTAATGTCTGTCCAAGCAGCCTAATCAACCCAATATGGGGATTCCGTGTTCCGTTCCAACTCAACTTATTAAGTCAAGTCAAGTAGGAGATTAATTCAATGTTTGACGCATTTACCAGAGTAGTTTCTCAAGCTGATACTCGCGGTGAGTTCTTATCTGCCTCTCAGGTAGATGCTCTGAGTGCTATGGTGGCCGAGAGCAACAAGCGTATCGATGCTGTTAACCGCATCACTGGCAACGCTTCAACTATCGTTGCTAACGCTGCTCGTTCTTTATTTGCTGAGCAACCCCAGTTAATCGCGCCTGGTGGAAACGCTTATACCCACCGTCGTATGGCTGCTTGCTTACGCGACATGGATATCATCCTGCGCTATGTTACCTACGCTACCTTCGCTGGAGACGGCAGTGTGCTCGAAGATCGTTGCTTAAATGGCCTTCGTGAAACCTACGTGGCTCTAGGTGTTCCTGGTGCTTCCGTTGCTGCTGGCGTTCAAAAAATGAAGGATGCCGCTTTAGCCATCGTTAACGATCCTACTGGAATCACCCCTGGAAATTGCAGTGAGATCGCTGCTGAAATCGCTGGCTACTTTGATCGTGCTGCTGCTGCTGTTGCTTAATTTTAAGCTTTAGTTGTTAACCAGCAATCAAGCATGATTTCAAAACCATTTCTAGGAAAACTTAGCAAAACAATCGGGAGATACTAAAACAATGAAAACCCCCTTGACTGAAGCCATTTCTACCGCAGATTCTCAAGGCCGCTTCTTAAGCAGCACTGAACTTCAAGTTGCTTTTGGACGTTATCGTCAAGCTGCTTCTGGTTTAGCCGCAGCTAAAGCTCTCAGCGAAAAATCTGCTCAATTGGTTACTGGTGCTGCTAATGCAGTTTACGCCAAATTCCCTTACACCACCCAAATGCAAGGGCCCAACTTCGCCGCTGATCAACGTGGTAAAGACAAATGTGCTCGTGACATCGGTTACTACCTCCGCATGGTTACCTACTGCTTAATTGCTGGTGGAACCGGCCCCATGGACGAATATCTAGTTGCTGGTGTTGCCGAAATCAACCGCACCTTTGATTTGTCTCCTAGCTGGTACGTTGAAGCTCTCAAGTACATCAAAGCTAACCACGGTTTAAGTGGAGATGCTCGTGATGAAGCTAACTCCTACATCGATTATGCCATTAATGCACTGAGCTAGTCATCTAGAAGGTGCTAATGACCTGGAAAGGCAGGAGGTTGTTGGCTAAGCAGTTAGCAATCATCTGTTTCTCCAGGTCTTGCCATATCTAAAATACCGCATTAAGCATTGTTAGGAGGTTAAATCATGACCAGTTTAACAGCAGCCCAACGGTTAGGTTTTGAGCCTTTTGTGGATTCGTCCCCTGTGGAATTACGGAAAAATTGGACAGAAGAAGAGGCAGAAGTGGCGATTCGGGCAGCCTATCGTCAGGTATTAGGGAATGATCACCTGATGTCTTGCGAACGGCTGAAGAGTGCCGAGTCTTTGTTGCGAAATGGCAATATTTCCATTAAGGATTTTGTCAGAACGATCGCCCTGTCAGAGTTATACCGTAATAAATTTTTCCAGAGCAATCCCCAAAATCGCTTTATCGAACTCAATTATAAACACCTATTAGGTAGGGCCCCCTACGATCAATCAGAAATTGCTTACCATAGTGATCTGTATCATCAACAGGGATACGAAGCAGAAATTAATTCTTATATCGACTCTGTTGAATATCAAGAAAACTTTGGTGACTTGATCGTTCCCTACTGTCGGGGATTTGCCACGCAACGGAATCAAAAAACCGTTGGGTTTAGTCGTATGTTTCAACTGTATCGTGGCTATGCCAATAGCGATCGCGCCCAAGGCAAGCAGAGTAAGTTGATGCAAGAAGTGGCTCGCAACACTGCTTCACCCGTCTACATTGGGGAGACTGCCGAAGTCTTGTCCGGTGTAGCTGGGGGAAGTCGTGACCAAGTGTACCGGGTGAGAGTCGTCCAAGGAGCAGCCCCAGGACGAGGAACCCAAATACGCCGTAGTAGTATGGAATATCTCATTCCCTACGAACAGCTATCCAACAAATTACAACAAATCAACCGTCAAGGTGGCAAGGTAACAACCATTACCCCCGCTTAAGTCTGCTGATTTTTAACGACTAGGGTTAAACTCATCAGGTTTAGCCCTGATCTGCAATTCTCAATATCAATGGTAATCATACAAAGGAGAACTTTTCAGTGGCGATTACAACAGCAGCCTCTCGTCTCGGTACCTCTGCCTTTAGTGACGCATCTCCCGTAGAACTTCGCCCCGACTGGCGGAACGAAGATGCTCAAGGGGTTATTCGTGCAGTCTATCGCCAAGTTTTAGGCAATGACTACATTATGGAATCTGAACGCCTCAAGGGTGCCGAGTCCTTACTCTGCAATGGCTCTATCAGCGTCAGAGAGTTTGTTCGTGCCGTAGCTAAATCAGAACTTTATAAATCGAAGTTCTTCTACAGCAATTTCCAAACCAGAGTCGTTGAACTCAACTATAAACATCTCTTGGGACGTGCGCCCTACGATGAAGCTGAGTTCGCTTATCATCTTGATCTCTATGAAAATAAAGGATTTGATGCTGATATCGATTCCTACATTGATTCCGTAGAATATCAAGAAAACTTTGGGGAAAATATTGTTCCCTACTATCGCGGATTTAATACCCAAGTGGGACAAAAAACTGTTGGCTTTACACGGATGTTCCGCCTTTATCGCGGTTATGCCAATAGCGATCGCTCTCAACTAGAAGGTAGCACCGTACGCTTAGCCACAGAATTGGGACAAAATTCAGCTTCTGCGGTAGTTGGCCCCTCTGGTGCTAACGATGGTTGGGCTTATCGTGCCTCCAAAGCCAATGTTACTCCCAGTAAGTCTTTAGGTGGAACTGTTGCTTTTGGTAGTACCCCAGGCAAAACCTATCGGGTAGAAATTTCCGGTATCGGGGCCAAAGGTGCGACAAACTATCCCAGTGTTCGTCGTAGCAGCCGAGCATTGATTGTTCCTTACGAAGAATTATCTGCTACCTTACAACGGATTAATCGTTCCGGTGGTAAAGTAGCTAGTATTACCCCTGCTGGCTAAAGAGAAGCCCGAAAAAGCTTATTCTGCTACAAATTGATCCACAATAAGTCAATCATCGTTTAGGAAATTCTTGGTCATGTTAGGTCAATCAGCATTAGTTGGAGCGGCTAATAACCCCTCAGCCAGTCGTGTCTTCGTCTATGAAGTGACTGGACTTCGTCAAAATGAGACAAACGATAAGAATAGTTATCCTGTGCGTCGCAGCGGTAGCGTTTTTATCAAAGTCCCCTATGCTCGGATGAACGAGGAAATGCAGCGCATTACCCGCATGGGTGGCACTATCATCAACATTACACCTTCCACTGAAGGCTAACGTTGTCATGGTGGACAATTCCCAGGATAATAATGTCATGGGACTATCGGCAGGTCAAGGATCTGCCGATGATCCTGCTTATACGGTTGAACAGGCGTTATATAACCTACAACAGACGGAAGATCCCAGTGCGCGTTATTATGCGGCTTGGTGGATCGGACGGTTTCGCGTCAGTGATCCGGTGGCCATTGATGCTCTTTTGACGGCTTTAGAAGATGAAAGCGATCGCTCTCCTGATGGGGGTTATCCTTTACGACGAAATGCGGCTAAAGCTTTAGGTAAATTAGGCGATCGCTCTGTGGTTCCCGCCTTAATTAAGGCCTTGGACTGTGAGGATTATTATGTCAGAGAGTCGGCGGCGCAATCTTTGGAAATGTTGGCAGATGCTCAAGCTATTCCAGCACTGATTCAGTTGTTAGCAGGAGGAATAGAAGCAGCACAACAGGTAGAAGGTAAACCCCATCTCAGACAACCTTATGAAGCCATTCTAGAAGCGTTAGGAACCCTCAAAGCAAGGGAAGCTATTTCCTTAATTGAACCCTTTTTAGAGCATTTTGTGCAAAAAGTTCAATATGCTGCTGCCAGAGCATTGTATCAGTTGACAGAAAGTTCTATTTATGGGGAAAGACTGGTCACAGCATTAGGAGAAAAAGATTTGCAGGTGCGTCGTTCTGCTTTAATGGATTTAGGGGCTATTGGTTATTTAAAAGGGGCTGAAGCGATCGCTAATACCTTAGCAGAAAATAGCTTAAAATTAATTTCCCTTAAAGGTATTTTAGAACATCATTTAAGCAAAGAATCAACACAAGACTTGGATGAAGAAAGTATTAAAGTGATGATGTTAATGGATGGTTTGTTATAACCTATGTTCAGCAGTTTCAACCCCTAAAATGTTGATTTTTTGAATGGCTAAAAGAGACAGGCTACTTCAACATCGAAAAAATAATCCCAACAATGTTACCTTTACAGAAATTCATCGGGATGTAGTAAAATCAACTTCAATGGCTAAAGTAAGGCCCGGAATTGTTGCTGATAGGCTTGATTATTTAACCCATCTCCTTGAGAAGCGGTTTGAGGATTAACCGCTTTTGTTAAGGCACTAACCCGTTGTGGGGTGGCAGGATGAGTGCTTAAAAACTCAGGGGTTGCGCCTCCGTTTTGGGTCAGTTTTTTCATAAAAGTAATCATACCAATCGGCGCATAGCCAGCGCGTTCTAAATTTTTTAGTCCCGCTTGGTCTGCTTCTAATTCAGCTTCTCGGCTATTTGGCAAATTAACGGCCAGTTGAACTCCTAAGTTAACAATATCATTCTCATTGAGTCCTGCGGCAGACATCAACCCTTGAGAAACAGCAACATTCCGCATTTGTTTAATAGAGTGGCGTTCAGTAATGTGGCCGATTTCATGGGCTATGACACTGGCTAATTCCGCTTCATTGTCCGCAGCCGCAATTGTTCCAGTATTAATATAAACGAAGCCTCCCATCGTAGCAAAGGCATTAATGGCGTTATCATTCACCACTTGAAAGGTAAAGGGAAGATTAGAACGACTGCTATTTTTGGCTAACCGATAGCCAATACGCTCAATTCGTTGGGTTAATTCTCGATTTCGTGATGGGGTGAATTGCCCACTTTTTAATAATTCTTGGTTAATTTGTTGCCCATATTTGACTTCTTGAGAATCGGACAGAGTAGATAATTGAATAACTTGCACCCCTTGAAAAATCCAGTTTAACCACGATTGACTATAACCGGGTTGAGGGGTACTGATAATGATCAGGCTACTAAAAACAACAGTTAATAAACTATAAGCTAGGGAGCGACGATAGAAGCGAGGAAGTTTCATCATAAGGACGGAAAGCTCTGAACTCAACGAGATCACTGATACAGTTTAATTTTATTATTTTCGGTTTATTGATTAATTCTAACAACTGTTATTAACGTTTAAATCTCTGCTTGTTCCAGATTAGTAATTGTCTATGATTTAATTGATTTTGGCTAAATATTTCTACTTTTTTCGATTTAATTCTACTTCTTGATCTCTGAGATTGTGAGAGGAGAGAAGGCAATACTATGTAGGTTTTATGCAAAAACTTGATCATCAACGTGAGTTCGACGAAACTAGGTTATGGTGACATTGAGGAGTCTCCAAGTCAGGAGTCTCCGAGTCAAAATTAACTAATTTCTTCTATCGAACTCACGTAAGCAGTATTGAGAGAGAAGGAACAAACTTAACCCAAATCCATAATTCCCTAACTTTACCTTCCTGATTTACAAAACCCTAGCATTTTACCTAGACTTAAGGGAGCAAGGGGTTTATTATGGGACTATCTTTTATTCCATAGGGAAGTTTGGCGTTAAATTTCTTATGTTAGTTTCTCCTAAAGCTCAAAAAAACTCAGTCAAGGTGGCTAAATACGTTCCCAAACTCTCAGAAGCAAAACAACTAGAAGCTGAGCAAAAGAAAAATGTTTTACTTTTAGTCGAAAATTTAGTCGAACGAGAGGAAGCGACGTTTAAAATGATTATTGATTGTCTTTATGATGTGGGGTCAGTCAATTTAATTAATAAAAAAATTCGCTTTCGTCCTCTTAATAAAATGATGAAATTAGTCGCTAGGCTTTCTAAATCAGGCTTTCGGACGGTTGCTATTTATTGGGTTAAGAAAAATTCCCCTGAGTTAATTACTAACTTTTTAATCCGTAAAGTGCGTTTTTAGCTCAGTGTTAAAACCTATAGCAATCCTAAATAATTCAGGGAAAATATCGGTTATCTTTTACTATGGTTATTGTATTATAACCAAAATAGGATCGCTATAGTATGGCTTATAGAAATACACATTAATTATACCATAGTTTTCTCTTTCGCTAGAACAAAAACACTACCTTCATTACCTCGTCCAATACGAAGATCTTCATCTAAATAGGTAATTTCTAACCATCCTTGTTGTTCTCGATTTTCAATACTCAAATCCAAGGGTAAAAACTTTTTACCTGCTTCAATTTCTTTGATCAATTGATTGGGTGAAGTATATCCTAAAAACTTCTGAAGTCCTAAAATATATCGTTCAAATTTTACCTGAACCCGTCGTTCAGATACCCCTTCAAATCTGGCGGCAACACTGACAATTCCCTCTAAAAAAGGAACGCCAATTATTTCAGCAATGTTGTACAATTTAGCATCTTCAGCACGAATACATTGATAGATTTGACCTAACTGTAAAAGGGGAAAACGATCCAATCCTAAAATACCTCGACTGGTGGTGTAAAGTAATCTCCAGTTACCTTCTAATAATTCTAAGGTTTTTAATGGTTGAGGATTTGGGTTATGATCTTCGAGTTGTTCGATGGCAGAAAGTACCCGAACTTTATCCATTTCTGTCGCTAGTAAACCGCGATTTTTACCAGCGATTGTTTCTAATAACTTTGCTTTTTCATTCATTAGTCAATATCCTTGAAATTGTTTCTAATCTATTAATGGGGAGGTAAATCAAATAATACTTGAGTCATATATTTATGAGACCATTCTTCCCCAAAGGCTTTTTCTAGAACCCGACGGGTTTTATCATTTTGTTGTTGCTTTCTACAATAATATTCTTGTCCCTCTAAGTTTAATATACGTTGTTGCTCAGAAACAGTTTGGGAGACTAACGCCTGTTGACAATGTATCTTTAAAAAATCTCCAACTCGGTTAACAAACTGGGTTTCCTCTACTTCATTATTCGGACGAATAAATAAACAATAATCTGAGAAAATATCGCCCCATTCTGGTAAATCACGGGTATCAGAAAAGCTTGGGGTGGGAAGTTGGGATAAAGCTTGACGATAGGCATCAGACAAGGTTAACTGAGGGTTAGCAGGAGATAAATCGGCGATCGCCGCACTGACTGCACCCCGTCCTGCTACAATATCACACCCAAACATGGGAAGGGAATAGTCAGGACGAGGAAACATGACACAATGGAGAATATCTAACCCCTGCCCTACTTTAGCTAACTCTAGGTGCATTTTCCGAAATTGAGGGGTTTGATAGCAACGATTTTCAATGACGAGTTTTTCCCCTTCCAATTTCCCCTCAACATACCCTAATCCATCGGGTAACTCATAGGGACTCAAGTCAAGATATTGCTGCCAATGGGATAAAATAACATCAGCTAACTCACGAATTAAGGGATGTAATTGTAAGGTGGTGGGGGAAATTTCTAAAATAGTCATGGTTGAATAGTAATCAGCGTCCCTGAGACACAATCAATAAAAGATCCTATGTTTCAGGATATACTGAGATTGAACCTGATGTGAATCACTTCAAAAATAACTTAACCTTTGGAGACAATATGTTTGGATTAGGATGGCCTGAAGTTGGTATAATTCTCTTGGCTGCCTTGTTGATCTTTGGCCCTAAGAAAATTCCTGAATTGGGATCTTCCCTGGGAAAAACCTTACGGGGTTTTAAAGAAGAAATTAATAACCCAACGGATGAGGATTTGGAAGATAAGGAATAAGTAATGAGGAATAATGTATTACTTTAAATAAATTAATACATTCAATCCAGGAATTGTTCGAGATAAAGTCCACAATAATAAGACAACATAGAGGATTCCTAAACTCCATTGATACCACACTAAAGTAGTAATTAAACCGGGAATATGTTGATCTCTTAATCGAATATCATTAAATCCTAATTTCAGAAAATTATTTAAGCTAAAATCATAATAATTTAGCCAATTCCAGCTTCTTTCCCAGACTAACGGGGTATAGCGATCTCGGAAAAAGGGGAATTCAGGAATAATGGGTAAACGTACAATTAATAATTGTAATTGTCTCAATCCTCCATCGAGAACAAAATAGGAAGTTTCCATTAAATCATGATATCTTCCTCCTTGATAAATCCAAGCAACTAAGGCAACAGGAATCGGGAATAAAATTAATCCCAAACAGCTTAAAGTAAGGAAATAGTTTTCAGCAGAATTAACAATCTCCACCATTCCCATTCCTAATAGTAATAAACCACTAATTAACATATAAATAATTTCATTATGATTAGGAAGAATAGGACTGGGAACTTTACGTCTACAACGATCTATCAACCAAAATAATACCCCAAAATATCCAATAGTAATGAGTCCCACCCCAAAAATTAAATTAAAATTTGTTCCATAATCACTCAATAACAATAAAAGACTTAAAAATAAAAAATGAATAATTATCTTGATATAAATTAACCTAAACACTTGAAAATAAGGGGTTTTAAGGATTTTAGTGATTAACTGTTTTTGTTTTAACTTCTGAGTTTTATATTCTAATTGATTCCCATCGGGTATTTGTTCTAATTTACGAAAATTTTGGATTAAATTTCGTAAAACAGTTTCATTTCCCTCCAAATCATTCAAATACATTACCCTCCCAATACTACCTGTATCGCCGAAAATTTTAGCTCCATCAGACTCAAATGCTAATCCAGCAATATTAACCCCTCGATCTCGAAAAAATTCAGCATTACTAAAATCCATTGTTCCTAATAGTTTAACATCTTTTAAACTTAATGTACCCCTAAAATAAGTCTTTCTAAAAGAAATACTTTTTTCAAATGTCGAATTCAAAAAGCTAACAGATTGAGAAAAAACACTATTAGAAAAAATTACTCGATCTTGCCAATTAACATTACTAAAGTTTACAGATTCCGACCATAAACTATGCTGGAAATTAGCCAATTTAATGAATTCTGCTTGACTAAAATCTACTTCTTCCTGAAACTGACTGCGAATAAATTGAGACTCACCTTGAAATTTTGCCTGAATAAATTTAACCTGCTTCCGAAACTTAGCAGAATCAAAATTAACATCTCTGCCAAAAATTGCCTGACTAAAATTAGCTTTCCTGGCAAAGCAAACTTGACTAAAATCAATTTCTTGAGTAAACTTTGCTTGTTTAGCTTCTAACTTTTGTAAAAAAAATGTTCTCCTAAAATCAGCTTTACCTGTAATTAAAGTATCATTAAGTTTGACCGGACTTCTTAACACAATTACTGAGGTTAGTATGTCCCCAGGATTTGAGGAAAACTGTTCATCTTCTGTTACTATTTTGGTTTCAATTTCTGTTAAAATTTGAGGTAGAGCTTCTGAGGAAAGAACCGTCGTTAATCCCAGACGACTGGTCATAAAATCCCCTTGAATCAACCCATGACTAAAATCTAAGCCAATAACCTTATCTGAACGATTGAGACGACTTTGTAATTGTTGATAAAATTGCTCTCGAAATTCTCTATTTTCTGGCGTTAAATCAATCACAAAATAACTGAGATCGATGGTCGATATTCCTTCTTGAATTTGGGGTGAATTAAGGCGTTCTTGAAGTAAATCTAGGGTCAGGGGAATGCGTTCAGCATCGGCAAAACTTGGAGAAGCAAAAATTAATAAAAATAACCATAAAATAAGTATAAAAAAACAATAGCGCAAAAAAAACACAAACCTTTTTAAATCACTTAATTAAGTACCGTATTAATCGCTGATTCCAGTTCTGTTTGACTTAAATCTGTGACAATAAAGACTTCTTGTACCGTTTTTCCCTGCCTAGCGATCGCCTTATAACCTCCTCGAATGGGAACGGATACCCGCAATTTTAAATGAGGAGAATGGCCCCTAGAACGACTAATCACACCAGGGGTAACTGTACGAATGCCAGTATATTTAATCAACTTTTCAAGAATCGGAATCAACCCATCAACATGAGTAGAATGGTTCCAAACTAACCGACCTTTATCTGGTTGGGTCATGATTTAAGCTTCCTCCAAAGGTGCCATCGTTAACCCTTCCCGTCGCAGTTGTTGGTGATAGAGTTCCGCTTGTTCTTGGGGCCCCACCCACACCGTTGCTAAACCTTGATAGTGAACTTGCTCAGTGAGTTCCCAAGCGCGTTCTTTCGTCATGGACGGGATATACTTCATTAGGCAGTTAGCCACGTGTTCAAAGGTATTAAAATCATCGTTGAGGACAATGACTTTATAATTAGGATAGGTCTTACGATCAACAACAGTAGAGCCTTTGGGGGTAGTCGAGGTAGAAGTGGCCATCCCTTTAGTTGTTGTGGATAGTCTCTTACTCATTAGTCTCAAGGGGAACGGAAATAGTTTGGATGGTGTTGGCATTATAATTCGTCTTCTAGTTTAACAATTTTTTCCAAATTTCCCTATCCCTTAAATGAACAAGCGATCGCCTAATGTAGAAAGGCGATCGCCCTGAACCGTTCAAAAACTGAACTTAGAGAGAGATTTCGCTAAATTCACGGGTCATGTGATCGAAAGGTTGATCAATAAAGGAAGTGTCTTCAATTCCCGCATCAGCGGCCATGGTTTTAATCATGTCCTTCATGATCTGAATACCCCGAACCGTTGGTCCAATGGGAACCCCCAAAGAATTATAGGTTTCCCGTAACCCTTGTAATACCCGTTCATCGAGGACACCGGGATCCCCTGCGACTAAAGCATAACTTGCATAGCGTAGATAATAGTCCATATCCCGTAAACAAGCCGAATAACGACGGGTAGTATAAGCATTACCCCCTGCACGAATTAACTCTGGAACTTCTTCAAAGAGTTGAAGGCCAGCCCCTTTGACAATATCAGCAGAATTCCCATTAATGAGGGCAGCAACTTGAATTCGGGCGTTTCCTGACTCAAAATAGGATTTGAGATTAGCGATCGCATCCCGATCTAAATAACGGCCTGTCTGATCGTAGTTTCTAATTAGGCTAGTAACGGCATCTCGCATTAAAGTTTTCTCCCAACGGCAATTTTTTTATGGCTTACCAGGAAGCCGAATGTTCCTTTTTATTTATAATCCCACAGGGATGAACCCCAAGCGAAATTGTCTAACAAAGTCGTCCTTTCTTTCGCAATCGTTAACTTTTTGATACACTTCTTTACAGAAAAGCCTAATTTCTGACCTTTTTATCGAGGCAGATCCAAAACTTAGTATTGTTTACAGATTTGATCCATAAAATCCGTATCCTGTTATACAAAACATCTGGTTAGCTATCTTTACCATCAGTGATTTGAGGCTAAATATATATTGACACTCGAAGGAGTCTTCCATGGCTGAAACGCCCCAAGAAGTCTTGAAAATGGTTCAAGACCAAGACATTAAGATCATTGACCTGAAATTCATTGATATGCCAGGAACCTGGCAACATTGCTCTTTCTATTACGATCAAATTGACGAAAATTCTTTTGTTGATGGTGTTGCCTTCGACGGTTCGAGTATTCGGGGTTGGAAAGCCATTAATGAATCTGATATGATGATGGTTCCCGATCCCAAAACCGCGTGGATCGACCCCTTTTATGAAGAACCCACCCTCAGTCTGATTTGTGGGATCAAAGAACCCCGCACGGGAGAATGGTATAGTCGTGACCCCCGTACCATTGCCAGTAAAGCCGTTGAATACCTGAGAAGCACTGGTCTGGGTGATACTGCTTTTATTGGTCCAGAAGCAGAATTTTTCATCTTTGATGACGTACGTTTTGACCAAACCGAAAACACAGGCTACTATTACGTCGATAGTGTAGAGGGACGCTGGAATACGGGACGGCAAGAAGAAGGCGGCAACTTGGGCTATAAACCTGGTTATAAGCAAGGTTATTTCCCTGTGGCCCCGACTGACACCAGCCAGGATATGCGGACAGAAATGCTGCTAACCATGGCTAAATGTGGGGTTCCCATTGAGAAACACCACCACGAAGTTGCCACCGGGGGACAAAATGAATTAGGGTTCCGCTTTGCGACTCTAGTGGAAGCGGCTGATTATTTGATGACTTACAAATATGTCATCAAAAACGTGGCTAAGAAGTATGGCAAAACCATCACCTTTATGCCCAAACCCCTGTTTAACGATAATGGCTCAGGAATGCACGTTCACCAGTCTATCTGGAAGGGTGGACAACCCCTATTCTGGGAGAAGGGTAATTACGCCGATTTAAGTAAAATGGCTTTAAATTACATCGGTGGCATTTTAAAACACGCCCCCGCTTTGTTAGGGTTAACCAACCCCACCACCAACTCCTATAAGCGTCTCGTACCTGGTTTTGAAGCCCCTGTTAACCTTGCTTATTCCCAAGGAAACCGTTCAGCTTCTGTTCGTATTCCTTTATCGGGCCCTAACCCCAAAGCAAAACGCTTAGAGTTCCGTTGTCCTGATGCAACCTGTAACCCCTATTTAGCCTTTGCAGCAATGTTGTGTGCGGGTATTGACGGCATTAAGAACGAAATTGATCCCGGAGAGTCTTTAGACGTAGATATCTACGATCTCAGCCCTGAAGAACTCAGTAAGATTCCTTCGACTCCTGGTTCCTTGGAACAAGCTTTAGAATGCTTAGAAAAGGATCATGGTTTCTTAACTGATACCGGAGTCTTTACCGAAGATTTCATCGAAAATTGGATTGAGTACAAACTGGATAATGAAGTTAACCCCATGCGGTTACGTCCTCATCCTTATGAATTTGCTCTTTACTATGATGTTTAGAGTTTAAATTATCATTCATTTTTGAAAATTGCCACCCTAAAGGTGGCGTTTTTTTTTGCAGTATTGTAATGAAGATGAAATTATTAAGGTGGGCATTGCCCACCCTACTAAATCTATTAAGGAATTAACTGAACGGGGAATCCTTGATCTCGCAGCACTTCCGCTGTTCCCCGACCCGGTTGATAATTGTAACCCCACTGACCATTGTCATGAAGAATTTGAGGGGTTAATAAGACAATCACCTCAGTCCGTTGGCTGGTATCCGTTTGACTTCTGAATAGGGCCCCAACAACCGGAAGATCTCCCAATAAAGGAACCTTATTAGTAACAGTTTGATCTGCTTCACTAATGATCCCTGATAGGATTAGAGTCTGGCCATCCCGTAAACGAATCAACCCAGAGGTCAATTCTCGGCGATTTAACAGGAATAAGTTATTGGTACCCCCATCACTCCCACTATCAAACTGCTGAACATCTCCAACAGAAGCAATAGTAGGACTCACCGTTAAACTGATATAGCCATTATCATCAATTTTATCAACGTTAATGGTTAAGGTTAGACCCGCATCCTGTAAAACAGGGGTAGTGGTTCTCACCCCACTGAGGGGGTCAACCTGGGTGGTAATATTTTCAATCACCTTTTGAGTTAATTTTACTGTCGCTTCCTGTCCCTCTTGAACAACTAAGGTGGGGTCAGTTAACACCTTGCCATTGCCACTTTGAATCGTCGTTTCAATTTGGGCCAAAAATCGCTTAGGAAATTGAAAATAACTGGGCAGCGCACCCGTTGCCGTCGGAATCGTTCCAGGGGAGATGGTAAAGGTTCTGGCCCCTGTGACGGGGTCAAAAGATGAGTTAAAGGTATCAGGTGTCCCTGGTGTAATGTCAGTAATCCCGGCAATGGTAGGGTTCATCGAGATCCCCGCCACTCGGCCAAAAAATTGAGCATCAGAGGGGACTGAAATCAATTGTCCTGTGGCCTGATCGAGAAATAGCAATCCCGCCCCTACTCCTGGCACGATAATAGAGCTATTGGGATTAATAAAGGTATTAGCTGCCCCATCCCCAAGATCTCCAAAGGGGTTGATAATAGCGGGAGGATTCGTCACCCGTCCGGGCGCACCATTAATTTCGGAGCTATTGGTGGGACTGGTTCCCCCAAACCGCAGAACAGCAGCACCATTATCCTGCACAATAAAAGCATCCCCAGAGCCAAAAGACCATTGACTACTGAAGGATTGATCATTGGTTAAGGTAACATCGACCACCTTGACGTTGACCGCCACTTGGCGACGACGGGCATCCATTTGCGTTAACAAAGAGGTGGCCACTTGGACATGGCGCGGTTCTCCCACTAAGGTGATCGTATTTAAACGGTCATCCGATGAGACAGTTAAACCTGTTAGCAGCATCGGAGCAATAGACCCTTCCGGTGATTCAGACTGAAGGGATTGCAGTTCCCCAGGCAGTTCTCGCCGTCCAATCACCCGTTGAGTGAGGGGATCGATAATATCTTCGGTTTGGGTGACGAGACGTTGAAATTCTGCTCCTTGGGAGGCTAAAAAGACCCCGGCATTAGAGGCTTTAACTTGATTGAGGCGCAAGCTGCGACTGACTAAATTTTGGGCCGCTTGGGGTAATTGGGAACCGACAAAAATTGTTCGTCCTCGGCGGTTGGCTTGTAATCCAGAAACCATCAACACCGAGTTAAATGCGTCCTGTACGGTTTCATTGGCTAACTCAAGGGAAACTGTTACTTCTGCACCTTGTGCGGCTTGGCCTTGCCCCTTACCACCTCCTGGTTGATCCGTAAACACCAAGTTCATGTCGGCATAACGGGCTAATAAAGACAAAACTTCCCTGGCAGAAGCTTGTCGCAAAACCAAACGAGGCAAAATAGCGGAACCGTTACTACCCAAGTCAATTTGGCTGGCCCCGGCATTAATATTAGAAATGGCCATGTCTCCCACCGGTGGAGCGATCGCCCGTGGTAAAGTCGGCGCAACGGGCATGGTGGGTTGTAGGCTATCAGGAATCGAACCCCCGTTAGATTTAATGATCACTTCTGGGTTGGGAACTAACACCCCTGGATTGTTGGGAGCAGGAGCTTGGAAGGTTTGGCCAGGGGGCGAATAGGTAGGGGGGGGCGGAGAATAGCTAGGTAATTGGGCCACAGGGGAAGGCTTATCAGGCGCGATCGCTTCTTTCTTCGACCCTTCAAGGGCTTCTGGCGATTCAAAAAGTTGGCTGGCGATGTCTGAGGCTCTTTCAATCTCAGGATCAGCAGTTGTAGATGATGATAAGGCAATTTCAGTCCTCAATTCCTCAGAAACAGCTTGTTTATCGGCTACGGTTGGATTGAGTGCCATCAAGGGCTGACTGCTTAGGAGCATTAAGAAGGCTCCACTGGTAATAAGCGGGTAACGATAATTGTTCACAATTCACTCCTCTTCACACAATGGTCAACTAATGGGTTAGTGACGTTTTTTGATGATTGCAGTCTAAGACGACAATTTACGGCTTGGTTTCTTTGTTGTTGTCAGTTTCGCCCTTTTTCTCGTCCCCTTCTTCTGGTTTCGGGGCTAGGTCAACCAATTCTTCTTGACTTAAGGGCAAGATCGCATCGAGGCTAAAGCTTGTTTTAAGCTGATTTTGCCCTTGGGCAATGGTTTCTCCTCCTCCTGGTTTAACATTAGATTTTTCTTCAGATAATTGAGAACTTAATCCTTTAATCAGTAATAAGGGTTGTAGTCGCTCTAAATCTTGAAGAATTGTTTGGGTTGCCTGAAAATCAGCTTCAATGGTTAAGGTAAACCGTTGACGTTTTAGGCGATTGTTGACTCCTTGTCCTAAGGAACCATCATTGACTACTGTCAGGGTTCCCTCCGGTTTAAAGCTAACTAATTTGGCTCCCGGATGTTTTTCTACCAGATTATTGACATCTAAGAGCATAGTTTTTAGACTATTTTCACTGGAAAACAAGGACAAAACTTGCGCTCTTAATGCTTCTGATTCTCGCAGTTTTCTGTCAGCGTCGAGCATTTTTTCTTCAAGTTTCCCAGATTTTTGCTCGTCAACTTTACTTTGCTTTTCGGCTTCATCTATTTTCAGGGTGCTGTAATTTTCGTAGGCTGGCATGACCAAATTCAGCAAAATATAGACTGAGGCACATACCCCTAATAATCCGAGTCCCAGGCCAGTGACTTGTGGGGTAAAGGTAATGCCAAAGGCCGTCGGATAGCCACCACCCCCTTCCCCAAAATCCTGTTCTTCGTCCGGGGTAAATTCTTCGGAAAATGTCATGGTTTCAGCACTCCTTTATTTTCAAGGGTTTTAATGCGGTTGACTAAACCGACTGCCCCATCTGCCTCAAATTGGCTTTTCAATTCCGATGAAGGCCGATCCGTAATGGCTGTGGTTAGGGTGTATTTAACCCCTTGGGGAATAGCACTCTGAAGCTCTTTGGCGGAATTTTGTGCTGGCACCGGAATCTCAGACAAACTGGCTTCCTTAATCACGGTTTGATCGGCTTGTAACAGGGGAGAACTTTGTAAGGTCAATAAAAAGTCATTGAGATCATCATAATCCAGGGCAAATCCTGTAATGGTCAGGTTTGCTTCTTCTTGTTTGATCGAAGTAAGTTGCACATTAGCTGGTATTTGAGTTTTGATCTGCTGTAAAATGGCCGACCAAGGTCTAATTTGATCGAAGACTTGGACTAGAGATTTGATTTCCTGGTCATTTTGCTTAACTTTGGCCTCAATTTCTTCAATGCTTTTGTTTTGGGCGTTCAGTTGTCCTAATTCCCCTTCTAACTGTTGAATACTTTCTTGTGTCTGGGATGACAACTGATTGAATACGAACAAAGAGGTTGCGGTTAAGGCGGGCAGCAGTAACATCACCCCCCCACCAATCAGTATGGGGAGTTGTTGTTGTAAGGAGGGGCCCTTTCCTTTGACTAAGGTAGTTGTTTTGGCACCACCGTCTAAATGTCGGTCTTTGAGAAAATTAACGTCTAAGCTATACATCCCATTAAACCTCCCGTAATCCTAATCCCAACACTGTCCCTAACCCTGGCCGTTGAATTGTGGGAATGTCTTTATCAACTTCTAAGGCCAAAGAGGCAACGGGATCAACTTGCATCGTGGGTAAACTTAAACGATGGGTAAAATATTCATCGAGTTGTACCAGTCCCCCTCCAGGGCCTGCGAGTAATAGTTGTACCACTTCTAATTCTTCACTTTGGTTTAAATAGAAGTTGATGGAACGACGCAGTTCATCGGTTAATTCTCCTAAAACCCGCATTAAAGCTGTCATTCCAGGGTTAACAGCCGTGCCTTGGGTGCTTAAACTGTCAAACTGGGTGACGGGTATGGTCATCCCTTGTAGAATTTCTGGGTTACGGGAGGGGGGTAAGTTCATGGCCCGAGAGAGGGCATTTTGCATCTGAAATGTCCCAATGGGAACGGTTCGAGAAAACTGGGGAACCCCATCAACCACAATGGCAATTTCCGTACTGTCAAATTCCACATCCACTAAAACGGCCGCTTCTTTTGAGCCAAATTGTCGCAGTTGCTCCCGAATGGTACGAATAAGGGCAAAGCTATTGATTTCTAAGATATCAACTTGTAATCCCGCTTGGTTAAAGGTGTCCATATAGGAGTCAGTTACTTCCCTGCGGGTAGCCACCAAGAGAACTTGTACTTTTTCAATGCCGTCCTCGTCTTCAAAAAATCCCAGTTTTTGATAGTCTAAATCAACTTCTTCTCTGGGATAGGGTAAGTATAGGGCCGCTTCATGGTTGAGTACCATCTCCCGCAATTCTGCCTCATCTAATTCCGCCGGAATGGGAATAATGCGGATAATGGCTTCTCGCATGGGAACGGCCGTGGCAATGCGTTTCGTCTTAATTTTGTACTCAGTAAACATTTCCTGAATTAGTTCGGCTAATCCTGGAGAGTCAACAATTTTGCCCTCTTCAAAAATGCCTTCTGGAACTTCTGCAGTACAGTATTTGGCTAATTTGTAGCCTTGGCCATGTTTGGTTAATTGAGCTAAGTTTAGTCTTTCGGGGGTAATTTCTAATCCTACCCCTTGAGACTTGCCTCCCAATAAACCTCCGATTGTGTCCTGGATACGGCTTAACATATCTTTATGAGATCGCCCTCAAGGTAGTCAGTCTTTGGGGAACAATTGGCCATATTTAGACAAAGTTCCCGTTCTAATTTAACTCAAATTTCCCTGACATCCCACGTCCTTCAAATTTTTGGTCGTCAGCCTATCAAGGAACCCACCATAACTTAAACTTTATGATATTTCAATCGTCATCAATTGCCAGGAATGCGTAGATTTGTAAAGTTAAGGTTAGACATCATCGGGAAAAACTAGGGATAAGTCTACGGAAGATTATCAACTAAGTAACAGTTTTTAACAAAGGAATCAAACTTAATAATCAGATACTTATACTGGATGTAGAGTAGAGGAAATCATTATGAATACCGAAGAACAAGCAAGAGAACTCCTGGCGCAACAACATTTAACCGATGAAGAACGCCATGCCAAAATGGTTAATCGGGCCCTTGAAGTTGAACAAGTTCATCAGGAAGACGCGATCGCAGAAAAAGCCAGGGAATTACTCGTTGAAGAACGTCAACAGGAGGCAACAGTTGAAGCAAATATGTTGCATCGTGCTGTGGAAGAAATTCAATAGATAACCGCAGAACGAATAAATAAGGCTAAACATACATACATCCCCCAAAATAAAATCGCCATAAATTGGGGATTTCGTCGGTTGATGAGAAAAGCTGTCACGGCAAACGTGAGAGAGATCGCCCCTAAAGTGAGCAGCAACGAGGAACGATCCAGAAGCAAAGTAAAATCTAGGGAAAAATTGAGAAAAATACTCAATCCTAGTAAACTGAATCCTCCCGATAAGCTATATAAAATTAAACTCCACCATTGAGGATAAGGGTGGTTATCAGGCCAATGGGAAAGCTCATTTAACATCATGCCAGCAGCCAAGGCCAAGGGGGGATAAAAAGGCAGTAAATAACTGATCTGAGCAAGAGGTAATAAACAAATCATCCCCAAATAACCCCCTCCCCAGACTAAAATTAACTTAGCCCATCCCCAAGTTAGGGACTGCCAAGCCAATTTTCCCCCAGGTAAAGCAAAGATTAGCCAAGGCCAAGCAGAGGTTAGCACCGCCAAGGGATAGAAGCCCAAACGAGGCCAAACATTCCCCCCATCTAGGGCCATCTCTGGCCACAATAGGGCTTGAATGGCCGGCTGTCCATAAACCAACCATTGCATCCAATACCAAGTTAGGGCAGGAAAAACCCCCAAAATTACCCCTAAGACAAAATAGCCACAACTCAAGAGACGGGGAGTATCCCAAGCCAGAAAAATCAACAATACTGCCCCTAATAAGAGGCCAATTAGTCCTTGGGTCAAGGATAACCCCGTCAAACTTAGGCCTAACCCCAAAGACCAACGAAAATCCCGACGCGATCGCAACCCCAAAAAAACCGTTAAAATCACCCAAAATAAAACCAACCCATCCAACAACGCCAACCTTCCCCAGTAAATCACCGGAAACAAAGTTAGATAAATTAAGGCAGAAAATAAAGCCCCTAACCAAGAGGCAAAAATTTCCCTGGCCAACCCATACAATAGGGGCACAGAAACCGCCGCGAGAATAGCCCCAGGCAGACGAATCATCCATCCGTCAACCCCGCCCCAATGAGTTGCGATCGCCAAACAGAGTAGGCCAAGAAAAGGCTGTTGATGATAAGCTTGACCCTGTAAGGTAGGAAAGAGCCAATCCCCTGACCAAAAAGGCATTTGAGTCGTTTCTTGAGCCACCTGAGCCAAGACAAGCTCTTGAGGTAACAAAGGGGTACCATCTAGGTTACAAACCAGTAGAATTAAAGCTGCGCCAAATAAGCCCCCCCAAGACAAAAAATTGCGCCAAGGACGGCGATGGCTAAGATGTTTGGGGGGATACCAAGTAAAGGTTAAAGGATTCATCTTCGGAGGGGATTCAGTAAAGGGGCTTAAATCAACAAACAACTTATACTAGGAGAGAAGGGACTAGAGAAAAATGAGAAATTACTCTAGAATCTAAATGTTAAAATAGCAAAAGAAATCCCCAAGGGTAAATTCTCGCTCTTTTAACTTTATAATTTCTTGCCTAAATTGATTCTGTTCTTCACTTATTTGGGAGGTTATTGGGAAGCAAGTACACTGGTAGAAAGTGTCTGCCTTCAATAAGCCTATGGAAGTATCCTTTGAACTCACGCTGCAAATTGTGATGACTGTGCTTGCAGGCATCAGCGCCCAAGTGACTGCTGAATTTTTCAAAGTACCGAGCATTGTTTTTTTACTGCTGTTTGGTATTTTGTTGGGTTCGGATATGCTCAATTTGCTCCATCCCCATGAACTAGGAGTCGGATTAGAGGTTCTGGTTGCTCTGTCTGTAGCCATTATCCTATTTGAAGGGGGGTTAAACTTAGAATTACGAGATTTAGGCAGAGTTTCCGGCAGTCTCCGTAATTTAGTCACCTTTGGGACCCTGATCACCCTGATCGGCGGGGGAATGGCCGCCCATTGGTTAGCGGAATTTCCTTGGTCAATTGCCTTTCTCTATGCGGCCTTAGTTGTGGTCACTGGCCCAACGGTGATCAGCCCCCTCCTCAAACAAGTTCAAGTTGATCGCAAAGTCGCCACCTTACTCGAAAGTGAGGGAGTGCTAATCGACCCGGTGGGGGCAATTTTAGCGGTGGTGGTCTTAGATACCATCCTCAATAGTAATGCCAGTCCCTTAGAAATCTTTAGCGGGTTGCTCCTCCGGTTTGGCATTGGGGCAGTGATTGGAGGCCTTAGTGGGGCCTTACTCGGTTTTATTCTCAAAAATACTAACTTTTTATCCGAAGATCTCAAGAACCTGGTGGTGTTAGCGGGGGTTTGGGGCTTATTTGGTTTAGCGCAACTGAGTCGCAGTGAATCAGGGTTAATGGCCACGGTGGTGGCCGGTATTGTCGTGAGAGCATCATCCATTCCCGAAGAACGGCTATTAAGACGGTTTAAAGGGCAACTCACCGTCCTCTGTGTTTCGGTGCTATTTATTCTCTTAGCGGCGGATCTGTCCATTGATAGTATTTTTGCCTTGGGATGGGGTAGTATCTGGACTGTCCTCACTTTAATGTGGGTGGTGCGCCCCATTAGTGTTGCCTTCTGTACCATTAATAGTGACCTTCATTGGCGACAAAAACTCTTTTTAGCTTGGATTGCCCCTAGGGGAATTGTCTCGGCTTCTGTTGCCTCTTTATTTGCCATCTTACTCACTAAAAATGGCATTAATGGGGGAGATTCTATTAAAGCGTTAGTCTTCTTAACTATCATGATGACCGTGTTTATCCAAGGGTTATCGGCCCGGTGGGTAGCCAAGGGACTAAAAATTAACTCCCTAGAAGCCACAGGGGCAGTAATTATTGGCTGTAATGCTCTGGGACGGTTAATGGGTCGACTCTTTCAACAACAAGGGGAATCAGTGGTTTTAATTGATACTGACCCTGAAGCCTGTAGCCAAGCCAAGGCCGAAGGCTTACCTGTATTTCAAAGTAGTGGACTGGATACGGATGTTTTAGAAGAGGCCGGCATTGATTCCATGGGAACCTTCATGGCCCTAACCAGTAATGGGGAAGTTAATCTTGTGTTAGCCCAAAGGGCCGTTGAAGAATTTCAACCCCCACGGGTTTTTGCCGTATTTCCGAGTAACGCTGGACAAAACACCAGCACCAACAAAACTAAAGTCAATTCAGCCTTTGTAGACCAACCGTTAATTAAAACCTGGAATCAATATCTCACGGAAGGACAAATCAAGTTAGGTAAAACCCGTTTGAAAGAACAGGGACTCTCTTTACAACAAGCTCATTTTCAAGCCTTAATTCGGACGGGAGAACTGTTACCCCTCTTGGTAAAACGACAAGGTAGCTTACAAGTGGTCAAAGCGGCGCAAGATTGGCAAGTAGGAGACGAAATTATCTATCTGTTACACGATCCCCGTCCCAAACTGCTAAAACGTCTTTCAGGGGGCGTTCAGCTTTCCGGTGGGTTAGTGGCTGAACCTTTACCAGAAGTAGAAGAAGTCCCCATTGCTTCTCCTGTGCAAGAGCCTTTACAAAATCCGATTACTGAAACCGTCAATTGATAGTTTTAAGGTAAAAAGATACAAAAATTAGGGCTTGCTGAATATTAACCATTAAGGATAGTAATAAATATTTTAATTCTTAAATATTTAGGTTGAAATAGCCCCATAACCAATGAACGGGTTCAATAATAGTAATTGTACCTCCAATCACGAACTGCTAACCTAGAAGATACTCAAGTGAGGAGCTTATTAATCATGGATGTTAAATTAATTTTGGTAATCCTAACAGGTCTGTTTATCGTGTCTTGTCTCTTTTTTGGCACAAAAAATGGCTTTTATGACTCAGATAATTATGACGGCAACGGTTCAGCCCATTAATAAATATTTTTTATCTTTTCTGAGCAACAATACCCCTAAAACGCGGCAAAATTTAGATGAGTTTGCCCTAAGTCTTCTGTGAATCAATCGTCTCCCGTCATGGCTCTTCTCATAGCTATAACGGGATTGTGCGCTTTTCAACTTCTTAAACTTACAATCTGACGGGGTGTGGTGGTTGAGGTAAATTGCTTAACAAAAAAATCTTGGTTAAACTAAAAAAAACTATAGTGCTAGGGTAATGAGATGGAATATGTGGGAACAATAAAAGCAGCATCTCTTCTAGAAATATGTCAACAACGGGTTCGCCAACTTTTGGCTGAGGGGAGAATCGAAGGAGCCTTTAAACAAGGACGATTCTGGCGTATTCCCTTGTATAACGATATGCCTAGAATTATTCCTGGGACGCGAGGGCCCAAAGGAACATGGCGCAAACGTCCTCAACGAGTTGCCACCTATATTCATGTCAATAGCAAGCTCCTCCAAAAAAATACTAATAAGGAACATCCAGAGGCTGTAATCACCATTCATCGGGGCAGTCGGACAATTCGGTGTCATGAGGCGGAGATTCTTGGCAGTTGCAAGGTGATGTATTCCCCTGATAAAGCGAAGGGATGTGGTGCCAGAGTCTGGGTGGAAGTTGAGCCAGATATACGAATAATTGCGCGAATGTTTGCGGCCTGATACTTGTTTTTAGTTATACTTTGTTATTCTTGATACTAAGTAAACCCTTTCGACGGCTGACAGAAAAAGCCTATGAGTCAACATCCCCCAAGCACTGAGCATCGTCCAACCCGTTTATCCTGTTTACCCTATGGGGTTGGTCATGATCAAGAAGGGGTTTGTTTAGAGGTACAGATGGGCCCCTATCGTCTCCTCCTAGATTGTGGCTTAAACAATCTAGAACCCCTACTTATCCCATCTCAACCTCCGGCAGATGCTATATTCTGTAGCCATGCTCACCCTGACCATGCCAGGGGTTTAATGGAACTGCACCAAGCATTCCCCAAGTTACCTATTTATGCCAGCGAGGTGACAGGACAACTGCTTTCCCTCAACTGGCCAGAAAAAGAGCCTTTCAAAACAGAGGATTTCTGTCAAACATTGCCTTGGGGAAAACCCATTGAGTTGTTTAAAAATTTAACTGTACAATTATTCCGGGCCGGTCATTTACCAGGGGCAGCGGCCATTCTCCTCAGCTACCAAACCCCTCAACGAGTCTATAAACTGTTTTATACTGGGGACTTTTCCCTCTCCAATCTTCAGCTAGTCGAAGGGTTATCGGTGGAAGGGTTGCGGGGGCTATCCCCTGATGTGTTAATTATTGAGGGGACTTATGGCACCACCCGTCATCCCCACCGTCGTCAGCAAGAAAAACACCTCATGCAGCGCATGAATGAGTGTTTAAACCGTGGTTATAGTGTGGTTATGCCTGTACCAAGATTAGGGTTAGGACAGGAAATTCTCAAATTATTGCGCTCTCATCATCAATTTACGGGACGAGATTTAGATATTTGGGTTGATGGCCAAGTGGCTAATGCTTGCGATCGCTATTTAGATTTGTTACCAGAATTTCCCTTATCTGTCCAGAATTTTGCTAAACATCAACCCCTATTTTGGGATGAGCGTATTTGTCCCCGTTTACGTCGTTTAACCCCTCAACAACGGGGGACGTTAGGGGAAACCCCTTGCATTGTTTTAACAGATGATGTGACGGCCCTTTATGATGAAGGCTATTTAATGTTAGGGTCATGGATAATGCTGGTTCCCTCGGCTGTGAATGAGGGACAGACTGAGGAATCACCGGAAATTGTTACCTTCAGGCAAGGCCATTCCATTCATGTTGAATCTTATCTTTTAGCGGAACATAGTGATGGACGCAATACCACACAATTAATTCATAATTTACGCCCTCAACATATTCTTTTTGTTCATGGTTCACCCCTTAATTTAACGGATTTAACAAGTTTAGAAGAACTGCAAAATCGTTATCAACTTCATCTTCCTTCTGCGGGTAAATTGGTTGAACTTCCCCTTGGAGATAAGTTTATTCAACCGGCGGCCCCTTCTCCGAGTAGTTATGAGGGAGAATTAAATGAGTTAGAAACCCAGATCACAATTACTTTACCCCAAACTATTCTTCAAGACCCCCATTGGCGTTATTTTGCGGATACAGGGCTAATTGAAGCCCGTTGGCAAGGAGATGAATTAGTTTTACGTGGGGTATCTCAACGAGAACTTTTAAGTCAAAGTAATTCTGAAAGAATTATTAATGATTTAGATTGTTGTTTAACTTGTTGTCATTATCGGGGTCAAAGATGTTGGAATTCTCAATCACCTCTTTATGGTTTTAAAGTAACACCAGAAGGTTATTGTCCAGTATTTGAAAGTTTGAATGGGTAACAATGGGTAATTAAGCAAAAATTCAACAGAAGTTGTACAGTTAATCTCAATGACAAAACTTATTCAACCTGAGTTCGACATAAAGTCATGATCAGGTGGGCATTGCCCACCCTACATCTTTGTCTCGAAAAATTAGATTGACAAAAACTCAATTTTTGGTAATAAAGGATCTCGAACTAATCCAATGCCTTGAAATCCCCAGCGTTGTAAAACCCCTTTTAACTGGGTTCCCGAAATAGATTCTACCACAAAGCGATCGCTAACCTCTGAGCCATGAGTATTCAGATAACTTAGGGCTTCAAAATGCTCCTGAAACACCAATAAATAGCTGAGAGGTGCTTGATCTTCTCCTTGATTAATCCGAGCAACTAAGTATTTTCCATCAACCTTAGAACGAACTAAATAGTGGATTTGTGAAAGCATCTTATCTTATTTTAGGTTCTCCAACTTAATGCGAGGATCAACTGCTTTTAGTAATAAATCAGCTAGTAAATTCCCCACAATTAACATCGTAGCACCCATCGTTAAACTTCCCATAACCAAGTAAAGATCTTGGGCCGTGACTGCTTGCAAAATTAATCGTCCTAAACCGGGCCAATTAAAGAAAAATTCGGCAATAAATGCCCCCCCCAATAAACTCGCAAATTCAAATCCCAATAGGGTAATCAAGGGGTTAATGGCATTTCGTAAAGCATGAACATAAATTACTTGATCTTCGGGTAATCCTTTGGCCCTTGCCGTTTGGATATAATCTTGTCCCATAACATCTAACATTTGCCCTCTCATTAACCGCATTAACCCGGCAAAACTGGTAATACTTAAAGCAATAGTCGGTAAGATCATGTGCCAACCAATATCTAATAGTTTACCAAGGGGAGATAATTCTGCATGATTTAAACTGGTCATATCACCCACCGGAAATAAGGGGGATAAATATTGAGCTAAAATCAGTAAAACTAAGGCCGTGATAAAACTTGGAAATCCTTGGCCAAAATAACTAATCACTCGTAAAATTCTGTCTGTCCAACTACCCTGTTTAACGGCACTTAAAATTCCCAAAGGTATAGCAATTAACCAGGTGATAATAATGGAAGAAATTGCTAATAGTAAAGTTGCGGGTATTCTTTCTGCTAATAAAGAGGACACGGAACGATTATAAACAAAACTTTCACCAAAATCTAAGCGAGTGACTACTTGAATTAACCATCGCCAATATTGAACATACCAAGGTTGATCTAAGCCAAAACGAATGGTTAATTGTTCAATGGTTTCTTTCGCAATTTTAGGGTTTTGTTTTAAGGTATCTAAATAATCTCCTGGGGCAATTTGGATAATAATAAAACTGAGAAAGGATGCGAGTAAAATTGTTAAAAGTCCTTGTAAAACTCGTTTAATAATATAGAAAATAGTTTCACTATCAAATAAATTTTGTAATCTATTTAAGGGTTTATTTAATTGAGGAAGAGGAGTTTGATTCATGATTTCTAAATATACAATCTACTTGAGCATCGATTTATAAATAATATTTTCATGAGCTAATAAATCATTTATGGTCAATATTCTACTAAGCTAATAATAGGAATATTCGGTAATTTTCGCCGACCTGCTAAAGCTTTCAACTCAATAATAAAGGCAAATCCTAACACTTCACAGCCAATTTTTTCTAATAGTTCTGCTGTCGCTTTTGCCGTTCCCCCTGTTGCCATTAAATCATCGACAATTAAAACACGATGATGATTTTCTAGGGCATCTTGATGAATTTCTAGCTTATCTGTGCCATACTCTAACTCATATTCTACTTGATGCACCGCGGCCGGCAGTTTTCCTGGTTTACGCACGGGAACAAACCCTGCTTGGAGTTGGTAAGCGAGAGGGACACCAAACAAAAAACCGCGAGACTCCATTCCTACCACATAATCAGGGCATAAGTTAGCGGCTTGACACTTTTGGGTTAAGGTATCGATAGTGTAGCGTAATCCTGCCGCATCACTGAGTAAAGTGGTAATATCCCGAAACATGATGCCAGGTTTAGGAAAGTCAGGAATATCACGAATTAGTGTTTTAAGATCCATGAATTTTCGGTCATAATATTTCTCTATCGATTATATATTAGTTTTCCTACTAAAACATCAAGGGGCTTAAATTTCTGCATTATGTTAAGAGAAAAACCCAATTCAATCAAGTCTGCTGTTAGTATGGAACAGAATCCCTGTTGCTCTTTTCCTGCCTTAAGTTTCCTTCATACCTTGTAATTTTTGACTGTTGCTTACTCACTCCTATACTTTTTATTTGACTTATCATGTTTCAAGTCGGGGATATTCTTGTTAAGCGGTATCAACTTTTAAAACCTCTAGGACATACCGCAAAGGGACATCAGACTTGGTTAGCAGATGATTTAGCTTCTCCTATTGAAGTATCATCTCAAAACCGAAAATATTGGCTGAGTTTAAACTGGATTTATCGCTTAAGTCAATTGTTTAGTCCGAAAATTTATCAAAAAGTCACGGTTAAATTATTAGCCTTTAGTCCCCAAATGGAATGGGAACAATTTAAACTTTTTGAGCGAGAAGCCCAAGTATTACAATCTTTAGCTCATCCTTTTATTCCTCGTTATCAAAACTATTTTGAAATTGACCAAGAAGCGGGGGACGGTATTCCTTGGTTTGGATTAGTTGAAGATTATATTCCTGGAAAATCCTTAGAAGAATTACTAGAAAGAGGAGAACAATTTTCTGAAAAAAGAATCTACACAATTGGTCAACAAGTGCTAAATATTCTAAGCTATTTACACGAATTAAAACCCCCTGTTTTACATAGAGATATCAAACCGAGTAACTTAATTTTAGGGGATGATGATAATATTTATTTAATTGATTTTGGGGCAGTACAGTCCCAAGCTTCGGTGACAAATATTACTTTTACTGTCGTGGGAACCAGTGGTTATACTCCCTTAGAACAGTTTTGGGGAAAAGCAGTTCCCTCTTCAGATTTATATGCGTTAGGAGCAACTTTAATTCATCTTTTAACCGGAATTTCTCCTGCAGATTTACATAATCAAGATTATCAACTTAGCTTTGAAGATAAAGTCAGGGTGAAAGCTTCCTTAAAAACCTGGCTAAAAAAATTAACAGAAATCACTATTTCTTATCGCTATCAAACCGCAAGAGAAGCCTTAGAAGACTTAGAAAAAAGTCAGTTTTCTCAAGAAGATAACTCTGTCGATTATTTAAGTATTAACATTAGGAAAACTCCCGTTAATACTAAAATTAAACTGGATAAATCAGAGCAAGAATTAAAAATTTATATCCCGGCTCCTCGACTCAGAAGTTTAAAGCCATTATGGGGAACTAAACAATTTTTGCAAGATCAGATTTTAACGAAAAAACAGTTGATTTTAGGGATAATTATTTATGGTCTATTTTTAGTGCCTTGTTCTTTGATTATGACAGGAATTGTGCTAAAAAATCCTGATTTTATCATCGCTTCCTTAGAAATTATGGGAGGTCTAAGCTTTGTGACAATTACCGGGTTAATTACCACCTATTTAATGATGGGAATTGGAGGAAAAACTTATTTACAGCTTGATCAAGAAAGTTTAAAAATCAAAGAAAAAATCCTAGGAATTGAGTACCATCAAGACCAAGAAAGAATTAATAATATTGTTGGGGTTTTTATTCATCAACTGGTCAATCAATATAAAGTGAGTATTAATACCAGAAAGATGATTTATGTTTTAGGAGATAAATTAACGAAAGAAGAAGCCCTTTGGTTGGCGAAAGAAATTCAAGATTGGTTAAGCTAATATAGCATTTATCCTATTGATTAGTAGAGAATGCCTCGTTTTAGGACACAGGGGACAGAAAACGGGAATAGGTAATCAGACATAAAATACCAATCATTTAAACAATGTCATAAATAATAACTCTTCTGTGGAACAATAAGAAAGGAGCAAAAGCAGAGGGAATCAATCAAAGTGTTATATCATTGCCTAAATTGGAGGAAAATTATCCTTGTCGGGTTCTTGATACTGACGACTAACCTTATCGTCTTAGCCACTTCATCCCCTCCAGAAAAGCCCTTAACCGTAACTGCTGCTGTCCCCCGCTATTTTCCCCCAATTTATTCTGTTGATAGAGAGGGCAACCCCCAAGGTTTCGCTATTGATATCATGGAAACAGTAGCTAAACGGGCTAACCTGGAAGTTATCTATAAGATCAAAGATACTTGGTCAGAAGCCGTTACTGCCTTAGAAACTGGCGAAGTTGATCTCATTCCCAGTTTAGGAATTACCCCCACGAGAGCGCAACAATTTAGCTATACAACCCCCATTGAAACCATCAAGATTTCTGTGTTTGTCTTACGGGAAAAAAAACAGATTACCAGTCTTGAAGATTTATCGGGGTCTACAGTGGCCGTGGTACAAGGAAATGAGGCAATTAATCAACTTAAAAGATATAAAAACATCGAATTAGAAATTTTTAATTCCCCTGAACACGCCTTATTCCATTTATTATCAGGACAAGTCTCAGCCTTAGCTTATCCTGAACTGCCTTTAATCAATTTAGCTCAGGCTATTTCTGTAGATTATCGTCTCAAAACTGTGGGGTTGCCTTTAAAAGAAGTGCCGAGGGGAATAGCTGTTCAGGGAAAAAATACCAGACTTCATCAACGTTTAGAATCAGCCGTGATCAGCTTAATTAATAGTCCAGACTATCAAAATATTTATAAATATTGGTATCATCCTACTCCTCCTTTTTGGACAGTCTCTCGTTTACGTTGGTATGGGGCAATTATCTTCTTATTAACCATTATTATCATGACCTTATGGCGATATTATTCTCTGCGTCCTTTTCATCGTCTTAAGGAAGTACAAAATGCCTTAAAAGAAAGTGAAGCCCGTTATCGTGGAATTGTAGAAGATCAAACAGAACTAATCTGTCGGTTTTTGCCTGATGGTACTTTAACCTTTGTTAATCAAGCTTACTGTCGTTATTTTGAAAAACAATATGAAGATTTTATTAATAAAAATTTTTTGCTTTTTATTCCCGATGAACAACAACAAGTTGTCATGAATAGTTTAGCTCAATTAAGTTTGAAAAAGCCTTGGGTAATCTATGAACATTTTGTAATCAACCCTCAAGGAAAAATCTGCTGGCAACAGTGGACAAATAGAGGAGTTTTTGCTGAAACAGGTCAGCTAAAAGAAATACAAGCCGTGGGAAGAGATATTACTGAACGGAAACAAATTGAAGAAGAATTACGTCAAACCCTATTGGAAGAACAAACCCTAAATAAGATTACAGAAAAAATTCATCAAAGTTTTGAACTTGATACTATTCTCAATGATTCAACTGCCGAAGCGCGTCATATTTTTCAATGTGATCGCGTAGCAGTTTATCAGTTTAATGATGATTGGAGTGGGGAATTTATTGCAGAGTCTGTTGCTGAGCAATGGGTTCCCTTAGTGGGGGAGAACATTAAACAAGTCTGGAAAGATACCTATTTACAACAAAACCAAGGGGGACGATATCAAAATAATGAAACATTTGCCGTTGATGATATTTATACCGTTGGCAATCAACAATGTCATCTAGATTTACTTGAACAATTTCAAGCCAGAGCTTATATTATTGTTCCAATTTTTGTCCACAATAAATTATGGGGATTATTAGCCTGTTATCAAAATTCTGGCCCCCGTCATTGGCATTTTGCAGACGTTAAATTATTAAAACATATTGGCAATCAATTAGGACTAGCAATACAACAATCAGAATTACTCAATCAACTACAAAAAGCCAAAAATGCGGCTGAAGCGGCTAGTCAAGCAAAAAGTCAATTTTTAGCCCACATGAGTCATGAATTACGAACACCTCTCAATGCTATTTTAGGGTTCACTCAACTGCTTAGTAATGATTCAAATTTGACTTCTGAACAACAAGAATATCTCGCCATTATTAACCAAAGTGGAGAGCATTTATTAAGCTTAATTCGAGATATATTAGATATGGCAAAGATTGAAGCTGGAAAAATTACTATCCATGTAAATAATGTAAATATTCATCATCTGGTGCAAACTTTAGTCCAACTGTTTCAATTAAAAGCTCAAGCCAAAGGTTTAGAATTATTGGTAGAAATTGGACTAACTGTTCCCCAACAAATTATTACCGATCAAGGAAAATTACGACAAATTATCATTAATTTACTCAGCAATGCTATTAAATTCACTGACCAAGGGCAAGTCATTTTAAGAGTCCAAAAAATTGCAGAAAATACCTTAGAATCAGAAACAAATTCCCATATTCTTTTTGAAATAGAAGACACGGGGCCAGGGATTAATGTTGAAGAAGCACCCAATTTATTTAACCCATTTTTCCAAACAGAATTAGGACGTAAAAGTCAAGAAGGAACTGGGTTGGGGTTAGCCATTAGTCATCATTTTGTCAATTTAATGGGCAGTCAATTAAGGGTAAGTTGTCCCCTCCAAGGTGGCAGCATTTTTCATTTTAATTTACCCGTAGAAATAGCTGCGAAGAATGAATGTTACGGTTTGCTCTCCAAAGGAAAAGTCAAAGGGTTAGCCCCCAATCAAACCCCTTATCGCATTTTAATTATTGAAGATCTTCGCAGCAATCGACAAGTATTATTGAATTTCCTACAACCCCTTGGTTTTGAAGTCCGAGAAGCCAGCAACGGAGAAGAAGGGGTTAAACTTTGGGAAAGTTGGCATCCTCATTTAATTTGCATGGATTTACAAATGCCCATCATGGACGGTTATGAAGCAACCCGACAAATTAAGGCTAAAATGGAACAAGGCGGACAACAAACCACCAAAATTATTGCCCTCACTGCCAGTGTTTTTGCTGAGGAACGAGATGAAATTCTCGCTGTCGGCTGTGATGATTTTCTGAGTAAACCCCTTTCTGAATCAGTAATTTTAGAAAAGATTGCTCAACATTTAGGGATTTGTTACGTTTATGAAAATTGCTTAACATCAAGCAAACCCCCAGAAAAGCCGCCATCAAACCACATTAAAACCTTAAAAGCTCAAATGTTGACAATGCCTTCCGTCTGGCGTTACCAACTCCATCAAAGGGCCGCGGCAGCCGATAGGGAGTTGGTTTTGCAACTCTTGGAGGAAATTCCCCCCAACCAAGGAATATTATCCCAAGCGATCGCTGATCTCGTTCAGAACTATCATTTTGATCAGATAATGGAGATCAGTAACTCATCAATCACCAACAACTAACCAATCACCGTTGTAGCAAGTTTCCCGGCAGTTTACCGCTTAGCAAGCATCAGCTTTAATTCATGAGCAACCCCCAAGACTCACCCTCTCCCGCTAATATTTTGATCGTTGATGATAAACAAGCAAATCTCCGTATTTTATCAACAATGTTAGAGAAACAAGGTTATAAAGTGCGGGCAGTGATGAGTGGTGGAATGGCTATCATGGCCGCTCAAACCATGCCCCCAGACTTAATTTTATTAGATATTAAAATGCCCGACTTGGATGGTTACGAGGTATGTCAACAACTGAAAAAAAGATCGGAAACTTGTCAGATTCCTGTGATTTTTTTAAGTGCTTTACAAGATGTTGCCGATAAAATTAAAGCCTTTCAAGTCGGCGGCGTAGACTATATTACCAAACCCTTTCAATTTGAAGAAGTTTTAGCTAGAGTTTCTACGCATTTAGCCCTCAGAACAGCCCGTTATCAACTCCAACAGTTAAATTTAGAACTTGAACAAAGAGTTAAAGAACGTACCTTAGATTTAGAACAAGCCCAGGAACAATTATTGTATGATGCCCTTCATGATAAATTGACAAAATTGCCCAATCGTTCCTTATTTTTAGAACGGGTAGAACGGGCCCGGAAACGTGGTCAAGAAGAAAACAATTATTTATTTGCCGTTTTATTATTAGATCTTGATCGCTTTAAAGTTATTAATGAAAGTGATGGTCATGCCGTTGGCGATCGCCTTTTAATCGCCATTAGTCGTAAACTCGAAACCTTAGTAAGCTCTGCTGATACAGTAGCCCGTTTAGGGGGTGATGAATTCGCTATTTTGCTAGATCCCATTGATGATGTTAATGAAGCCCTCCGCATCACACAACAGGTTAAAGAAGCCCTAACATCTGAGTTTCAACTACAAGAAAGAACCGTCTTTACCAGTCCGAGTATTGGCCTCGCCCTGAGTCTTCCCACCTATGAATCAGCGGAAGAAATTGTGCGAGATGCTGATATTGCCATGGCCCGCGCTAAACAACAGGGACGAGGACGTTATGAGATTTTTAATCAAGAGATGCACCTCCAAGCTCTCAAATTACTAGACTTAGAAACGGATTTACGACAGGCAATTGAGAGACAAGAATTTCAGGTCTATTATCAACCTATTATGACATTAAATCCCCCTAAATTGGTAGGTTTTGAAGCTTTAATTCGTTGGCAACACCCCGACAAAGGTTTTATTTCTCCAGTTGAGTTTATTCCTGTGGCCGAAGAAACAGGCTTAATTATTCCCATTGGTCAAATAGTTCTTGATCAAGTTTGTTGTCAAATTCAAGACTGGCAAACACAATTTCCTCAAGCAACCGTCCTAAAGGTAGGGGTGAATTTATCCAGTCAACAATTAAAAAATGCAGAAATTATTCAACAAATTGATGAAACCATCGCAAAAACTAGACTCACTCCCAAAAATTTAAAAGTAGAAATTACAGAAAGTTTGTTAATGGAAAATACAACCATTGCCACCCATTTGCTGACAGAATTAAAAAAACGCAGTATTGATATTTGTCTTGATGATTTTGGTACGGGTTATTCTTCTTTGAGTTATCTTCATCGCTTCCCCGTTGATACCCTGAAAATTGACCGATCTTTTGTTAACTGTATTGGGAAACCCGAAGAAAAATTAGAAATTATTCAATCAATTATTACCCTCGCTCACAATTTAAACATGGATGTGGTCGCTGAAGGCATCGAAACCCAAGCACAACTGGACTATTTGCGATCGCTTGACTGTGACTTAGGTCAAGGCTACTTTTTTAATCGACCTCTACCCCCGGAGGAGGCAATAAAGTTATTGTCTTAGGGAGTGTGAGGATGTCAACCCATAACTGATATAGTCAAAGATTGAAGGCTAGAAGATAAGGAGAACAACAAGTGTTTGGGTTTAAGCTGCGTTCGCCATTGATAAAATTCCTTTCCGGTTCTTTGCTGTTATGTTGCCTCAGTTGGGGGTTAATGAGTTGTAGCGATCGCCTAGAAGGGGCTTCCCCCATGACAGAACCGGCCCCGACCCCTGTTAAAACCGGACAACTCTCAGAAGTTGCCCCTCCAGCCGTTATGCAAGAACTCGGTCAAGTCCTCGCCCAATATAATCCCCAGGTTAGCATTATTAGCCCAAAACCCAGTCAAATGTTCTCAGAAACGACAGTTTCTGTGCAATTACAAGTCAAAGACTATCCCTTATTTAAAAATGCAGAATTAGGGATGGGGCCCCATCTTCACCTCTTTATTGATAATGAACCCTACCAAGCGGTTTATAACGTTGATGAACCAATTATTTTAAAAGAATTAACCCCAGGAACCCATACAATACGAGTGTTTGCCTCTCGTCCTTGGCACGAAAGTTTTAAAAATGAAGGGGCTTATGCACAAACCACCTTTCATATTTTCACGGAGACAGAAGATAACGCCCCGAAATCTGCCCTTCCCTTACTCACCTATAGTCGCCCTCAAGGGAATTATGGGGCAGAACCGATCATGTTAGATTTTTATTTAACCAATGCCCCCCTGCATTTTGTCGCCCAAAATAATCCTGATGATGACATTGTAGACTGGCGAATTAAAGCCACTATTAATGGGGAAAGTTTTCTCCTGGATACCTGGCAACCGATTTATCTCAAGGGGTTTAAAACTGGAAAAAACTGGATACAGTTAGAATTCTTGGATGAACAAGGACAGGAAATCAATAACGCCTTTAATAATACCGTGCGGCTGATTAGCTATGAACCCAATGGCCAAGATACCCTCTCTAAACTGGTTCGTGGGGAACTCTCCCTTGAGGTAGCCCGCGCTTTAGTCGATCCCAACTATCGTAATACCCTGCTTCTTGAACCGACAATAGAGGAAAAGTTAACGGAAGACTCATCAACCCTAGAACAACCTGAAGAAGAGGTTAGTTCTAGGGTTGAAGAAACCCCCCAAGAAGCGGCTGAAGCCTCTTTACCATCGCAAGCAGACCCCACACCGTTACCTGTAACAGAAGAAGTCTTAGAGGAAACCTCCTCCCCAGTAACAGAAGAGACGACCCCTAAAGCAGTAGAAACCTTAGAAACAGAGGCATCTGAGACGGTTTCTTCCCCTGAACCAGAGACAGAAACCACCCTAGATTCTAACTCTAATGAAGTTTCTGAACTTGCAGAGGAAACGTCAACCCCTTTATCCACAAGGGTTGAACAGGAAACCCCTCCCCCTTCACAACGCCCTCAATGGTTCAACAACCTAAGCCAATCCATTACCAAAGGTTTTGAAAGCCTAAAAAACCAACTCAATCCGTAAATTTAACTGCTTTTCTCAATCAGCTTAACACTTATAAAGCTATGGTTAAATTTCCCAGGGTCTGCTTGGGAACTAAACTATCCTTAAAGGTGTCAAAGGATAATTTACCCAAATAGGTTGGAGTGAGGTTATCGTGTTTATTAAGCACTCACACATATTAGCTGGATTAGCCCTCGGCTTGTCCTTGTCCGCCATTGCCCCCGCTCAAGCAGAACCCGCCAACGGTGAGGTACTCGTTGCTCAGTTACGGGGCCACGTAGTAGAAGATCCCATCGAAGTTTATCGGGCAGATTGGTTAAAATTCAAATTTGAAGACTATGCCATTGGTCGGATTCGTGGTGTTACGGGAGATGTTGCCCAAGTGCAAATCATTTCTCCCTCTCACATCACCATGACCTATGATGTTGGTTTCACCACAGGTGAACGGGATGTTTACAAGGTAAGCACTCGGATGCCTGGTCAATGGCCAACTTTAGTGGCTGGTGCTGATGTCATCATGAAGGAAGTAGATGGCAAATGGGTCATTATTAGCGATAAGAAGCAAGACCTAGAAGTTTATCAAGCCTATGCTATGCCACAGTGGGTTTCTCGTCTAGATCTACGGGAAGTTGCCTTAGTTGAACGGACAGCCCTCGACTGGGATCGTCCTGACGTGAGTTTACCTCCTTTACGGCCTAGCACGGCTGTAATCACCCCTGCTCCCACTCCTGAACCCGTACCTGGTTTGTGGTAAGGTTTGTGTTGTCAGGGAGTTAGAGGATTTAGTGACAAGAGTAAAACTTAATTATTGGTAAACTAAGGCGATGCTTGATAAATGTATTATTAAGTATCGCCTTTGATCTATTTTTTCAGGCGAAAGATTTTTATGGCTTTAGATAGTAGCCCTTGCTTCGAGAAATTGTCTTTAAATTTCTTAAATTCTCCAGAATCAAACCATATTCCTCGACATTGAGCGCAGGTTTCATACCAAATCGGGTGTTTATCGAGATCAAGCATTTTGATCATAGAAATTTCACAGCGAGGACAAGGAATTTGAGCGTCTAACGCTTCTTGATGATTTTCCCAGTTAAGTTTACCAATATCAATACTTTCGGAACCCTTACGACGCTTTAATTCTTCAGCTTCTGATGAGTCAAACCAAATCCCTGCACATTGACAACAGCGATCAACTTCTATATTTTCATAGATAATTGTCTGAAGTTCTCCCTCGCATTTGGGACATATTAACATCTTCATTGGATTGTTTTATCACTAACTTACTTCTTCTAGGGTAGCTAAGTTTTATCAAGTCTCTTCAATTTTGCTTAAAATGGTCATCAGATTTTTTTTGACTTCGCTGATATGGAAAAAAACTCAAAAAGGCTGATTGGGTTAACGGGTGGTATTGCGACAGGAAAAACAACCGTATCCCGCTATTTAGTTGATAGTCATCATTTACCGGTTTTTGATGCTGATATTTATGCCAGAGAAGCGGTTAAACTCAATTCTCCAATACTTAAAGCAATTATTGAGCGATATGGGGAGATAATTTGTTTAGAAAATGGGGAATTAAATCGTCAAAAGTTAGGAGAAATTATTTTTAATGACTTGGGAGAAAAGCAATGGTTAGAAAATCAAATTCATCCCTATGTAAGAAAACGATTTAAAGACGAAATTGAGCAATCCGATGCGCCCATTATTGTTTTAGATATTCCCTTATTATTTGAATCAAAATTGACTTACTTAGTAACAGAAATTTGGGTTGTTTATTGTTCACTTGAGCAACAACTAAGAAGATTGATAGAAAGAAATCATCTCACTCAAGATCAAGCGATCGCCCGTATTAACAGTCAAGTATCCCTAGAAGAAAAGGTGAAGATGGCTGATGTTATTTTGGATAACTCTTCAACCTTAGCTCATCTCTATCAGCAGATTGATAAAGGGTTAACTTGAACTCTGCAAACATTAAAAAGAGGGTTTTTTTTCGGTTTTGATTTTTGATTGTGACTCCATTCGAGTAGTCGTCATCATCTTGATTTTTTGCTGAAAAACCAAGCCAAAAAATGGCATACTTTCAATTAAATAACGCTTCCAAAGACGCTGAGGTTCAGAGAGTAGACGATATAACCATTCTAGTCCCGCTTCGCTCATCCATTTAGGAGAACGGGGTTTATATCCAGCCTCGAAGTCAATAGTAGCCCCAATAGCCAAAAATGTCTTAATATTTGACAATTGTTTTTTATAGCGGTTGATCCATTTTTCCTGTTTAGGCGCACCTAAGCCCACCGCTAGGACAGTGGCTCCTGAACCTTGAATCCGGGCAATAATTTTCTGACATTCTTCCTCATCTTGTTCAAAGCCAAATTCAGGGGAATAACAGTCAACAATAATATTTCTTCCTACTTTTTCATTAATCTTCTCTTGCGCTTGCTGAGCAATTCCTGGCTTAGCTCCCAACAAAAATATTTTGATCTCTTCGTTGTCTTTATTGTATTCATAGAAAGCGGGAAACAAATCTGAACCAGAAATTTTTTCCCGAATTGGCGTGCCTAAAAATCGAGAAGCAAATTGAATAATTTTACTATCACAAATCCGATAATCAGACTGCTGATAAACTTGACGAAGCTCAGGATCTTTGCGTAATTTCATTAAATGATCAACATTAGGTGTTACAACGACCCCCCCTTGACTGTTGAGGTTAGCGAGAAGCTCTTGAGTCGATAGGTTATGGATAGCGACATCGAGAATTTTAACTGTCTTCATAGGAATTGAGTGAATGTAAGTTTTTTGCCTACTCTATTTGTGATCCGATTCGGATATATAAGTTCCTGTTAGCTTTGTCTACAAATTACGTATAACTTTTATGAAAAATTAAGTCATACAAAACGTGACGGAGATAACCTGAGCAGGATAAACTCCAAGCTAAAACCCTGTTGACTTAGCAAGCACCACTTTTGTCGAAAACCACTTGCAAGGTTTTGAGGATTAACCCCAAGTCATAGCCCAAAGACCATTTCCGTTGATAATTCACATCCATCTCAACGATGGCATCAAAGTCTTTAATGGCGGAACGGCCATTAACTTGCCATTCTCCTGTAATTCCGGGTCTAACGTTGAGGCGTTCCCAGTGGTGAGTTTCATAGTTTTCTACTTCGTCAACTGTGGGTGGACGGGTTCCCACTAAACTCATGTCTCCCATCAACACATTCCAAAATTGGGGAAACTCATCTAAGCTGGTACGACGAAGAAAGGCCCCTAAACGGGTAATGCGGGGATCATTAGTATTTTTAAAAATATGTCCGTTCGCTTCATTTTTGACTAAATGTTTGAGCTTATCGGCACCGACTACCATAGAGCGAAATTTCCAAATCCGAAAGGGACGACCATGTAACCCGCAACGAATCTGACTATAAAGTAAAGGGCCAGGATCTGAGATCGCCATGGAGAGGGCAATGGGAATCGCAATAATGCTGGTGATTCCTAGGCCCAATAAAGCACCGACGATATCTATGGCTCGTTTGAGCTTGTTATGGACAGAGGGATGGAGATATTTTAACTCAGACTCGGTTTGGATTAGGGATTTAGGATAGGACTTTTGAGTCCAACAGGTATGTGCAGTCATTGTCTTATCTCTAAAAGTTGTAGTTACCTAATCCAAGGATAACGGGACGATGTTTGCCATCATGTATATTTTCACGTTAGTTTTGTATAACTTCTTGTATAAGATCTTTAAACAACAAAAGATCATGAGCAAGTTTGACTTGTCCATTTTTCTAATAAAGTCTGAATAGACTGTTTAAACTGGTCTAGTTTGTCCCTGGCAGATAGCTTTCAAGGCAACTGATACACTAATAGAAGATGTTTTGACCCCAAAAATTCAGAATAGCTACCCTTTTTTCTAATTATCAGGAATCTTTAACAATGACTACCCACTTTATTACCGCAGAAATTGACCTGCAAGAAACGCCCCTAAAATTGCAACAAGCCATTGAAGCGGAACTGCAAAAACGGGGTGAACCCCTACGTTGGGCGATTACGGCGGTCGATTCCCAAGGGCAAACGGTTCAAGTTGAAGGAATTGTAACACCTTCCCACGGTGAAGGGGTTAAGTCCTAAACAGAACTTAACACCCATTGTCTCTTGATCTAGTGTAGTTTGAGGGGGAGTTTTTAAGCAAAACCCCCTCAAAGACTAAATCAGATGTTGATAATGACTTAGAGGAATTCCTGTCCGACGTTGTACATCAATAACCGATTGATAAGATCCATTTTTGTCTCGTTCTTCCACGATTTTGTGGGCTGCCTTTTGCTCAAGTCCACATTCAATTAATTGATGTTGAGAATAGGCATTTAAGCGTCTCCAAGATACCTCTAATTCTTGATTCAAGTCATAGGTAAAGGTGATTAAAGAAGCGATTTTTTTGACATAATTCTGCGGTAAACCTGCGATCTCTGATAATTCTTCAACAGAGGTAAAAATGTAACCTTGATGACGAACTGATTCAATATCATTGGCATAGACAATCGGCAGTCCTAAACCATAAACTAAATCATCTTTAGAACAGGTATTAATATCAATTTTTTCTTGGTTTCTTCCTGATGAATATTTGATATTTTTACCAGGAAAGGATTCTTTAGTCGGGTTCTCAAGGGAGAAAAAATTTTGCTTTAGATAAAAAGCTAATCCTATTTGGGATAACCAAATTATTAAAATTATCTCAGAAGAAGATAATAAAAAACTGGATATAACACAACCAAGTCCCACCCAAATCCAATTATTATGTTTGATTTTCTGTCCAGCATAAGCAATGGCTACTCCCCCCAAGACAGGAACCAAAGCTAACCAAAACCAAGTAGGATTATTATTTTGATGAGTAGGAAGTTTTGACATGGTTTAAACAATAGAGTCTCAATTAATTTTTATCAGTTTAAATAGAATCTAATATTTTTCTTCTTTTTTCTTCAAATTCTTCCGCCGTAATGATTCCTTGATCATAAAGCCTTTTAAGCTCAATTAATGTTGCCGCCTTATCTCTGGAAGATTCTTCAAAACGAGTCTGACTAGAGGTAATATACTGGTAATTAAATTTAGCATTAAAAGCTTGATCTGACATCAAAACCAATCCTAAAAATTCAAAAAAAGCAATAATACTGGGGATAAATGTCCAAGAAAAAATTAAGTAGAATATTCCCGCTAAATTCTCACCTAAATAAAATTTATGAATCCCAAAACATCCCACAAATAAAGCAAGTAAGGCGGCTACTAATCTATTTTTCATGATTTCTCCTAGCTAAGTTAATTGAAGAAAAAAAGATCTAAAATAATTTGGCAAAAGGTTGCTCGTAGCACATCCTAATTTTTGTTCTTAACATGAGCTAACATCCAATAAACAATAACCAGTCCAATTTGGGCTTCTAATAAAACCAAGTAACCCTTAATCCAATAATTCCAAGCTGTCAGAGAGTTAAGAGAAAATACCAATGCCCCTAACCCAAGGTAAGGCAAGAAGCGGAACCATCGAAAACTGTTTCTCGTCCTATGGGAAATCATTGAAGTTTAAATTGAGTAATCCTTGTTATATTTTAGCGTGAACTACCCCAACTCATGGCAAGCAGAAGAGATGGGGACTTCTGCCACAACTTTTGTCAAATAATTATCAGACTTTAGAACAGGTGACACTAAAGGTTAAAATATATTCGCTTTGATGCACAAAAAACCGTTAACAGAATCACAACCAGGAAGGTTCATGAGTAGAAAATATCACGTTTACGGTGTCGGCAATGCTTTAGTTGACATGGAGTTTGCTGTTACCCCCTCCTTACTCCAAGAATTGAACATTGATAAAGGGGTAATGACTTTGGTTGATGAAATTCGTCAAGGGGAGATTATTGAAAAATTAAATGGTAATCTTTGTAAACAAAGCGGTGGTGGTTCGGCAGCGAATACCATGGTGGCTCTTAGTCAGTTTGGGGCCAAAGGATTTTACTCTTGTAAAGTCGCTCCAGATGAGGCGGGAATTTTCTATTTAAAAGACTTACAAACCTGTGGACTAGATACCAATGTTCACAATGGTAATGAGGAAATCGGAACTACGGGAAAATGTTTGGTCATGGTTACTCCTGACGCTGATCGTACCATGAATACGTTTTTGGGCATTAGCAGCGGTCTTTCCATAGCGGAATTAGTCCCAGAAGCGATCGCAGACTCGGAATATCTCTATCTCGAAGGGTATTTAGTGACTTCTCCTACTGCCCAAACTGCTGCGATTAAAGCGCGAGAAATCGCCGAAAATTCGGGAGTAAAAACTACTTTTTCCCTCTCCGATCCCAATATGGTGGAATTTTTTAAAGAAGGATTATTAAACATTATTGGCTCAGGGGTAGATGTGATTTTTGCGAATGAAGCTGAGGCCCTAAAAATGGCCAACACAACGGATTTTTCTGAAGCGATCGCCCATTTCAAAACCTTAGCAAAAGGGTTTGCCATTACTCGCGGCTCTCAGGGGTCTATTATTTTCGATGGCCAAGAAATTCTGGAAATCACTGCCTACCCTGTGAAAGCGGTTGATACCGTTGGAGCGGGGGATATGTACGCCGGAGCCTTCCTCTATGGTATCACCCACGGACTGACCTATGCTCAAGCCGGAGATTTAGCCTCCCGTGCCTCTTCTCAGATTGTTACTAGCTATGGGCCACGTTTAGCGACAGAAGACTTGAAAGCCCTGCTCAACACCTAAAAATCAGATTCTAGGGGTGATGGGAAGATTTTCCCATCACCCCCTCACTTCAGGCTAAAAATCAGTGATTTTCACTGCCATTGCCATTAGATTCGCGGGGTTGAATAACCCCAAAACCCCCATGATTTCGCATATAGATCACATTGATTTCATTGGTGTCTTGATTGCAGAACATATAGAAGTCATGATCGACTAATTGTAGTTGCTGTTTCGCTTCTTCAATAGACATCGGTGGCATGGCAAAATATTTCATCCGTACCACTTCAGGGGGCAATTCTGGCTGGCGATCGCCGATTAAATCCCCATCAATTTCTTTCCCAGGAATCACTTCTCCTATTTTCGCCAAAGGTTGAGCTTTATGATCGCTAATTCTCTCTTTATATTTACGAAGCTGACGGGTAATTTTATCAGACACTAAATCAATGCTCGCGTAGAGACTTTCACTCCCTTCTTGAGCGCGAATTACGGTGCCATTGGCATAAACAGTTACTTCTGCTTTATGCTTATCAGAAATGCGAGCATTCCGCGCCACTGATAGATGAACATCAACTTTAGTGGTTAAAGTTTGATAGTGTTTAACCGCATTCTCTAGCTTTTGCTGCACGTAATCATGAATGGCTTCCGTGACATCAATATTATTGCCTTGAATTAAAAGCTTCATACTCAATACTCCATTCTCAGTTTCATTGTTGTAAAATTCAAAGAGCAAAAAAAAAGGAAATGTGATTCCCTCCCCTCGGAGAAACTTTGATCAGCTAACCAGATTGATTCAATAGCAATGGAGTAGCATACTTCCGTCTATTCATTAGATTTTTTGACCTCTTTTCAGCAATCTTAATGAACATCAAATTTTCTCTGAATTGTCTTCCATTAAGATTCGTTAATGATAAAATGATTAGGATGCACTGTCCTCTCAATTGATCCTAATGTTTCTCTCCTAAACCCGATCATCCCTCCTTGATCAACTCAGTTTTATCAGTCAGAAAGCTCATCGTTCCTTGTACTCCTAAGAAACTCCCAACTTTAGTGGTTCGTTGGTTAACTAGGAGAGGGATCTGCTAGAAAAAAACTGTCTTTGGCGGCGTTTCTTTCAACAGCTTTCTCCGGTGCAAACTTTCTATACTTTTAGACTAACACTTTGTATTGTCCTAAACATAGCTCTTGGATTTCTTTTCATGTTCCTTTGCATCTCTTTATATTTCTTAATAATTTAAGAATAAACTTAACCAATGACTCGATCAACTCCTACCCCCCATAGACAACGGCCATGTCTGCTTCAAGTCCTAGGAATCACGCCTTACCAAGTCGCCTGGGAGAGACAGCGATCGCTAGTTGAACAGAGGATTCAAGATCCCAGTTTAGACGATATTTTACTATTATTAGAGCATCCCCCCGTTTATACTTTAGGAACGGGGGCGGATGTAAAGTTTCTTAAATTTGACCCAGTAACTGCCCCTTGGGAAGTCCATCGCATTGAAAGGGGAGGGGAAGTCACCTATCATTGTCCTGGTCAATTAGTGGGTTATCCTATCCTTAATTTACGTTATTATCAACCGGATTTACATTGGTATTTAAGGCAACTGGAAGAAGTGATTATTCAGGTATTAAAAAATTATCAACTTCCCGGAAAAAGGAGGGAAGGTTTCACCGGAGTTTGGGTCGATGGTTATAAGGTTGCTGCCATCGGAATTAAAGTCAAACGTTGGATTACAATGCACGGATTTTCTCTCAATGTTTGTCCTGATTTAACAGGTTTTCAAGCCATTATTCCCTGTGGTATTCCAGACAAACCTGTGGGGAGTTTAGCCCAATTTATCCCTCATCTTCAATTAGAAGAAATTCGTCAAAAGATTGCTGAAGAATTTGCCCAAGTTTTTCAGGTTAAATTGATTGAGAATAATTGATTTCATTCTTGAGTAGGGGTCAACGTTCGTTGACCCCGACAGAAGTTAAAGTTATTAAAATATTTCTTCTTCTTGATAAGTTAAAATAGTACAGTTAGAAGTTGGATAAGCCGCACAGGTAAGCACATAACCCGCATCCACTAAAGGATATCCCAAAAATTGAACCGCTTGGGCTGTTTGTTCGACAGTTCCTTCTAAGACTTTTCCCGTACATACGGTACAAGCAGCCGCACAACAACAAGCAGGAAGATCAATTCCCTGTTCTTTGGCTTTATCGAGAATAACTTGATTCCCAGACACCATAATTGTCTGTTTTGACTGATTTTTCGGGTTGATCAAGGTGACAGAAAACTCTTTTTGGTGATTAGTCATATTTATTACGATCCTTCACTGGATATTGAATAACAGCAGGATTTACCCGTCTATCCCTAGAGTTCCCAAAACTGGGGAGGAAGTTAACAATCACTGTTAATGAGTTTGTAGTAAGCCTTTTAAGGCTGATTTCTAGGGCTAAAGCCCCAACGACGAACTAAGATAAATTAATCATCAATTTTCTTGACTTGATCTTGAGGATTAGAATTCTGAGAATTTTTATCTAACCAAGTTGCTAAACTATCAGATAACTTAGCCAGAGATTCTATTAAATCAGGGGAAATAGTTTGGGGTAGCTCACTAGAGCGGATGTTTAAGTCTTGTTGAGGAAAAGGTATTTCAATTCCTTCTTCTCTAAATTTTGTATCAAGTTGGAAATAAAGATCGCTTTTAATCTGAAATTGTTTATAAGGTTTACTGATCCAAACTAATAAACTAAAATTGAGAGAACTATCGCCAAATTCCACAAAAAAGACTTGAGGAGAAGGCATTGATAGGACTTCCCGATGACTTTTAGCGGTTTCAATTAAAACTTCTTTGACCTTCTCTAAATCAGAACCATAGGCCACACCAATGGGAATTTTTAAGCGGGAAATTGGACTATAATGACTCCAGTTAATCACCTCTGATTCTAAGAATCGAGAATTAGGTAAAATGACCGAAACTTGATCTAAAGTTCGGATTTCTGTACTGCGGACACCAATACGTTCTACAGTTCCCATTAATCCACTAACTTCAACAAAATCACCAATCTGAATTGGTCGTTCAAAAATTAAGACTAAACCACTGACAAATTCTTTAGCAATTCCTTGAAGTCCTAGGCCAATTCCTACCCCTAAAACACTGGCAAAAACTGTTAAGGAACTAAGATCAAGTCCCCAAACTTGTAATACTACAATAGTGCCTAAAAAAATGAGAGTATAATTAACAATTAAAGCGGTGGTATCTTGTACCCCTCGGTTTAATCCAGTGGCACTCAATAACTTGGATTTAAGAATACGACTAACGGTTTGAGTCAAGAGAACCAAACCGACTAATAATCCTGCTAAAATAAAGAAATCAAGCACTGAATATCTATCATTTCCTAGGGGAAAGATATCTGTGATCAAACTAACTTTTAGAATTTCAATAACATCTTGACTCCATTCTCTTGTTTGAGGGAAAAGGTGACTAATATAGAACAAAGAACAAATCCAAATAATGCCACGAATTACGATTAAGAGTATCAAAAATCCCAGATTAATCTTGGAAGAAGTTGTCTGAGGAATTGCTGTTAATGGTTGGGTAGAAGGAGGAGTTAAAGATGGACTGGTTGCCCCATCTTTTTTCTCTGATGGCTTCAGAAATCTTTGCCAAAATACTCCCAATTTCCAGGAGATAATAAAAGTAATAAAAAGAACTACTATAGCAATAATAGTAGACTTGATTAAATATTGGGGTGTGCGTTCATATTCGGCTTTTCTAATAGATATTTCTAAGATGTTTTTCCATAGTATAGCTTGTTCCTGTAAAGTACGACCTGTCGGTACATCATTTGAGGTGACAGAAATTAAATAAGCTCCTTGAATTTGAATCACAGGAACATCTTTAGTCGTATCAAGATTTACGGTAATAGGTGGTTGGTTTTGAGCGAGAATTTTTTGCAGTTGATTATTAGCATCATTCGCTCTTCTTTCAGCCGTATATTGACCTGATTCACTCACATAAAAGAGGGTTCTTCCTTCTAGGATAATGGGTGCTGTTGGCTTTTCTTGTGCTAAAATTGGCATGATTAAGCCTGTTCCTGCCAGAGTCATTAATAAAACTAAAAGCCAGGTGATCGCAGAGTTAAAGATAGGCCAAAGATGACGATTTGTGGGAAACAACATGAACAATAATAATGAGCCATTAATTAATATTATAACATTCGCCTCATACTTATGTTATAAGTATGATATATTAGTTTAATATTTTCTACCCCACGACTTCTATGCTGATATTTCGAGAGGAACAATTAGGCGATGAAGCAGGAATTAGAGAGGTCAATTTATCAGCTTTTGGACAAACAATAGAAGCTGATATTGTTGATTGTCTAAGAACAAAATCTTCTTGTCAAAAAATTGCGTTTGTTGCTGTCTTAGATTTAAGGATAGTAGGTTATATTCTTTTTACCCCTATTATCATTGAAAATTCAAGGAATATTCTCACAGGAATGGGACTTGCTCCTTTAGCAGTTATTCCAGAATTTCAAGGTCAAGGAATTGGTTCGAATTTAACTAAAATTGCCTTAGAATCTATCAAAAATAAAGGCTATCCTTTTGTAATAGTGTTAGGAGAACCAAGTTATTATTCTCGTTTTGGTTTTGTCCCTGCCTATCATTATAATATCATCTCTGAATATCAAGATATTCCCCAAGAAGCATTGATGATTTTAGAGTTTGATATAGAAGCATTAAAAGGGATTTCAGGGATAGCAAAATATCAACCTGAATTTTCAGAAGCGGTCTAAATTTATCTGAGAAATCAAGGTTCTTGCGGCTTCTTTTGCTGCATCTCTAAACGGCAATAAAACCAAGTCTGCACCCTTGTCATCAAGAATCTCCATTTCCCGTTTAGTATGACTGGTTAAGGCAATTTTACCGGCAAACTTTCGGTGTTGTAATGTATGTAATAAAGTTAGTCCAATGCGTTCTCCTGGTAGGGTACTAATCACCCATTTTGCCTCATTTAAAGGGAGAGTAGCGGCAAATTCCGGGTCTTCAGCATCCCCATAAAATGCCAAGATTCCTCGACTACGCCAAACCCTAACTAATTCAGGATCAAAATCCACTCCTAAAACCTTTAATCCTTCCCCTTGTAAATCTTTAATTAAACTACCCCCATAACGTCCTAATCCGAATAAAATAACATCAACAGGAGGAAGATCAACCCCCTCTAAATCCCCTAATTTTTGTTGTGAATGGGGGATTAATCGTTCTAAATTAGATAAGATAGGAGATAACCATTCATAAATAGTGTGGGAATCAATAATCATATAAGTAGACACCCCCATAGTAATTAATCCCACCAAAGTAATTAACCCTAAAACATTCTCATTAATATGACCTAAACTAACCCCTAATGTGGCAATAATCAGAGAAAATTCACTAATTTGACCAAGGGATAAACTGGTAATCATGCTAGTATATTTACGATAGCCCATAGAACTTACTAATACCATAACCATTAAAGGTTTACCTAATAGAACAAAAAGAGAAAGAATTATAGCTGAGAAAACTTCAGTTCCTAAATGTTCAACATTAATATGAATCCCCAAATTAATAAAGAAAAAGAGCAATAAAAAATCTCGTAAACTGACTAATTTTGCCCCTAAAATTGCCCGATAAGATGTAGAAGCTAAGGCCACTCCCGCCATAAATGCCCCTACTTCCTTACTAAATCCTAAACTATCTCCAATTGCCGCCAAACTAATTGCCCAAGCAATAGCAAAAATCAATAATAATTCGGTAGAATAAGCCAACTTATGCAGTAACTTAGGCAAAACATAGCGAGTTAATAAAGCAATACATAATAGAAAGAAACTTCCTTTAAGAAAAACCGTCAAAATTTCTTGCCCTAAAGACTGATTAGAGGTTTCACTAAAGGCCGTTAAAAGAATCATAGCCACAACCACAACCAAATCTTGAACAATGAGAACCCCTAAAGCAATGCGACCATGTAAAGCATCAATTTCTCGTTTATCCGATAATAATTTAACGACAATAATGGTACTAGAAAAAGTTAAAGTAAGACCAATATAAAACGCTGAAATACCTGTAAAGCCTAAAAGAATCCCCAATAAATAACCCAAGCCTCCCGTGAGCAAAATTTGCCCCATTCCGGCAATTATTGCCACAGGGCCAACCGCTTGAATTTCATGGGGATCAAGCTTTAATCCCACCACAAATAATAATAAAGCAATACCCAATTCTGCTAATAATTCTACCTCTTGATTAGCAGACACTAACCCTAAACCGGCCGGCCCAATGAGGATACCGACAATAATAAACGCCATAATTAGCGGTTGACGCAGCCAAAGGGCCAAAGCACCCACAACCGTAGCGATCGCCAAAATACAGGCAATTTCCGAAAAGACATTGCTGAAACTTATCATAATAAAATCTTTTGATAGTTGTTTTTAATCTAATTGTAGAATCAAGTTATAAGCTTTTTCGATGATTGGCTTTCAAAATTGGAACCAAAAAATAACCCGATAGGGGGAGGGTATTCCCCTTTTTGTTAAGTACATTAGGAATAGAGAGAACAAGGGATGCGAGGAGGATCAACCATGAAACGCAACATTTTAAGCACATTATTAATCGTTACTCCCCTCATATTAGCCAGCCCAGTGATGGCCGGCAATCCAGCCCAGGTGCAAAAATTGTTAGAGACAGGGCAATGTAAAGCCTGTGATCTGTCTAATGAAGATTTAAGATATGCTCATTTAATCGGGGCAGACTTAAGGGATGCTAACCTACAAGGAGCTAACCTCACAGAAGCTAACCTAGAAGGGGCTGATTTAACGGGAGCCAACTTGAAAGGGGCTGATTTAACAGGGGCAATGGTGACTAATGCCAGCCTTAATGACGCTAATCTAGATAATGTTAACTTTACTCAAGCCATGATCTATGATGCCGATGTGACAGGAGCATCAATGGAAAATCTCAATATTACCAATGCTCAAATCTACAATACGGGGATTGGTATTGGAGGAGAAGAACCATAATTGTGATTATAGGGGCAATGCCTCTATGCTTGCCCCAAAACGATGAAACTTCAAGTCAAAGTTAAACCCAACGCCAAACAGCAAAAAATTGAAGAATCTGCTGATGGAAGTTTAATCATTTCTTTAAAATCTCCCCCTGTTGATGGCAAAGCGAATCGTGAATTAATCGAAATCTTAGCCAAACGGTTTAATGTTTCTAAATCCCAAATTTTAATTAAATCTGGGGCATCTTCTCGTCATAAATTGATTGATATTGAGACACGAAATGAAGAGATTTAAGGGAACAGGGAACGGAGAACACAAAATAAAGTAGGGATCAACGGCCGTTGACCCCTACAGTTGCCTGATCCGTAGCGTTATATCCCATAAAAAAAAATAATCTCTCCGAAGAGAGACTTAACAAAACAATCAGTGTTGGTAATAATTAGCGAGTAACTTGTTGTACCAAGGCCATCACATCGCTTCGACTGAGTTTTTCTTTCCCTAAGGCCATGACTTCCAGAGTTCCATAGGCCAAAGCTAGAGGAATTTTACAGAAATCTAAAGCCGGGCCAGGGGGCAAAGATTTGGTATAGAGATCCGCTAATTTGAGATTACGACGGGCGTATTGATGAACATCTTCAATGTGCCATCCTTGGGGAATAAAGTTCACCCCACGGCGTAAGTCTTCCCGATGATTACGGACAATGTTAACAGACTGTAATCCTCGACCAAACCCAATAGCATAGGTTCGGTTGGTTTGGGTGCCATCGTACCATGCCCACAAATCGGATAAAAGTAGTCCAACAGCCCCGGCCACACTGAAGGTATACTGATCTAAATTAGCTTCCGTACGGATTGTCCAGTTATTCTCGGCCCAATAGGCCATGCGATCGGCCATGGCCGCCGTAGCATCCCAAATCCGGGGGGCGATGGAATCTGGTGCCAGTAAGGCCCATTGTCCTAACCGTAGCGTCACATCTGGTAGACAATGACTATAAGGCATCAATCCCGCCGAAAAATCCTCTACCCCAGAGTTTTCCCTAGCTGCCTGTAAATTAAGGCTCATTTGGCGCAGGATTTTAGCTTTGGTAAAGTTATTGAGGTCAGGGTTGTCTTCGACTTCATCAATAGCACGCATACACAGATAGGCAGAGGCAACGGCATCCTGTAAGCTATCTGGAAGACGGCTAATCGGGATATAGAAGGTTCGACTCGTTTCTTTAAGGGTCTTCAGGGCATTATTTCGTAAATTCATTCATTTAACTCCTCACGCCAACTTAAGCATTAGCATACACTTACTTATTTGTGAGATCCCACTAAACTATTGTGAAGTTCCTGACATACGGAAGTTTTGGGTTTTACCATGCTAGTTAGAGATTAGGACGAGATTTTCATAAAGATGGTGTCCATTGTATTATGGTTCGCCAAAATTTGCCGCAATTATTGATTTTCCTTTGGTGAGACAGGGGAACAGATAGGATTTTATTTACTCCTGACTGATTAGCTAAATTATTGTAACTTCTTATACAGTTTTCCTGAATTTAGCAGATCCTCAAGATTTTGTCTTGTTTTTTCCTCGGCAAGTTTAGGCCTTAATCATAGATATTTTTTGCCAAAAATCCCTAAAGTAATTTTAACTAAAGGATTATAAAGATTTTAAGCCTTGAGCAATTTAACCGTTATGATATTAATTAGAAGCGATAATAATAATCAATTATTCTTGATGTTTATTTAGCTGTCAGATCAAGAATTCATAACAATTACCTCCCCTTCTAATAACCCAAATGGATCTCACCCAAGAAAAGATCAATCATTGGCTTATTCCTCGTCAAAGAAACATTCTTCGACCTGGTACTGATCAAGTTCCCACTCAAATTTTAGTGGGCATTTATACCCTTGATTTGGCAAAAATTAATGAAGTTGAACAAACATTTTATATCGACTTTTATTTAGGATTACAATGGCATGATCCGCGTCTAGATCCCCAACTCTATAATCAGTCTTTACCCATTTATCAACGAAATCTTGATGAAGTTTGGCATCCCAATATTCATATTATTAACCAACGTCAATTAACCAAAGAACTCGATGAAATTGTTCATGTTAATCCCGAAGGAATTGTGACCTATCGACAGCGATTTTATGGAGAATTAGCCACAACTCTCGATCTGAAACGCTTTCCTTTTGATGAACAACTAATCAAAATTGAACTAATTTCTTTCAGCTATTCTCCAGAAGAAATTAACTTTTTAGGGGCAGATGCCCTGAATGGGATTAATAATGAAATATCCTTAGTTAATTGGTCTGTTCAAGACATTAGTACCCATATTCATTCCCATTATATTCAACCAGAACAACGAAATTATGCCCAGTTTGATTATCAAATAAAAGTCAAACGCTATTCTAGTTTTTATGCTTGGCGTGTCCTGTTACCAGTGGCTTTAATTGTCTTTATGTCTGACTTGGTTTTTTGGTTGGAACCCAGCCAAATTATTCCTCAAATTACTTTAGCAACTGCCACCATGGTTAGTTTAATTACTTATCAATTTGTGCTGCGTCAAGAATTACCCCGAATGGCTTATTTAACCGCCGAAGATAAGGTAATTGTTGGCTCAATGTTATTAGTTTTTCTTGCCTTAATAGAATCTGTTACCAGTATTAATTTAGTGGCAGAAGGCTATCATGATTTAGCCTTATCTCTTGATGCAATGTTACGCTGGTTAGTTCCTTTGTTATTCACCGCTTTAGCTGCTTTTGCATTTTGGGTTTGATCCCCCTAAATCTCTATTACAAAGGGGGTTAGTTTGAACCCTAAAGGGTTAAACTATACACACAAAACCTGCCTACGCAGGTTTAAAATTTAGTTGTCTAATCCTTTAAAATTAAAGTTAAAAACTCGATTAATGTCATCGCAGATAAGAACTTTTTACCATGAGAATTGGTTTCTACCATCCAACCTTTTACCCTGTGGGGTGAACCCCATAACTCTAAATGTTCAACGGATGGATCTGCATAAAAACTCAGGTTTCCTGTTCCTAATATAGCAGAACTCCAATGGGTAAATTCATCATGACTGACGCGATAAATGGGAAAATTACTGATTAAAGGAACCCCCCACCCATCAAAGGCAATTAACCCCTTAATTGTACCCCCTTTTAATTGCCATAACCAAGCAGCATTAATCGCACCAACTACCCCCGCACTAAAACTAATTATCATTAATTCCTGAGAGGTGTTTTTACAGTTTTCTTGGAGAAATTGTAAAATATGAAACCCAGAATAAGCGGGATATTTGTCAATGGGAAATACTAATAAATTATCAGATTTATTAAAAGTGTTGTTAATAAATTGATTAGTTAATTCTAGCTCATGAATACCAGGACAAATTAAATACAATAATCATCACCTAAAATTTAATTAAACACCAGTTTACGAACATTAGGATAAGCTAGAGGGCGCAATGCTTGCGCCCCTACAAGTGGACAAATTGGGACGTAGGGGCGTATGGCATACGCCCTCTCTTTGATAACTTTTTAATGATCACTATTAACATTTAAAGCTGCTATCATTGCCTGTTGACTAACAGTTTGATAGACTTGTTGTAGATGATCTTTAACAATTTTTGCCTCCTCATGAGCTAAAGGAATTCGCCCTAAAACATCTAAAACTGTTTGGCCATCTGAAGGCGGAACAATAACCACTAAAGAGGGATCTAAAGGTTGAGCATACTGCCAAAATGCTCTTAGATCTAACTCATGAGATGGCTCAGTAATTTTAGTCTTTTTGTTACTTTTCTTAGCTTCTTTTTGATAGGTTTCTTCTATCTTACTGCCAGTTTCTTCTATCTGACGACAACGTAATTCCCGTAAACCTTCTAAAATTTGCGCTTTTGATCTGCCTCTTAATTGAAAAATAACAAAGGGATCTTCACTAAAACGATCAGCTAATTGATAATAAATTGCCCCAATATGTTTACAGGGGTTTGCTTTATCGGGACAAGTACAATATGATCTAACATCAGACAACTGAAAAGGAAAAATACTTAAGCCATTTTGGGTAAAAACCCTTTCAATATTATTCGGCATTTCTCCCGCTAAAAGTTGGGCGGAAAAAATCGCTTTTTCTGATAAAGTTTGCATCACATAATTCCAGTCTTCATCAGTAAAAGGAGCAAGGGAAAGGGAAACTTGATAGGGTTCCACTTCGCTGCCTTGAACTTTCGCTAAAACTTGCGCTCCCTCAAACTCAATACTCAGAACATTGCCTTCTCTAGCATAAATTCTCGCCCTTTCCAACCGTTTTTTAAACCGATAAGAATCTAATAATTCTAACCAACGTTGCACCCACCATTCTTGTTGAGGTAAATTCGGATCTTGATTATTTAATAAATCTGCTCTTGTCATTTTAATTAGCTCCCTGATTAGAAGATTTTGCTGGTAAATTTCTCGCCTTATAAAACATTTCTAAACTATCAGGATCGCCTACATATCGCCAGTGCCAAGGTTCATAGCTAATGCCTTGAGCATTATTTTTAGGAAAAGAGAGTTCAAAGCTGTATTGTGCGGCATGATTTTCTAGCCAACGAAAGGCCGCCGTTTGTTCAAAACTCTGACTAAGATTGCTGGCCGGAACATTACCATCTCCAATATCAATGGCATACCCTGTATGATGTTCACTATACTTTGGTGGCGCACTCACTTCCGCCCGTTTACGAGTTTCTTGATTGCGTTGACGTTTCACCTCAAAAAATAAATATTCTTGCTCAGCAACAGTTCTAAATCCAGAAATAGGGGTTAAAATAACGCCCTTTGCTCTCGCGTCTCGCTGCATTTTCCGAAAACTTTCGGCAGCATTACTTCTTAATTTAATCCGTCCATCAGTCGTAATCGATTTTAATTCTGATGGGGGAGCTTCTTGATAAGGTAAATGACCTAAAATATTTTCGATCGCTTCAGGAGAAGGACTCGCTTTAACAGGGGGAGTCACAGAAGAAGTGACTGAAGGTTGGGAGGAAGGACGTAGCATCAAGAAACTGGCCAAAACCACCACCCCCACCCCAATCATTCCTGAGATTATTAACCCTAGTTTTGGTTGTGATAGAGATGAATGGCTTGGGCTATCTCGTAAGGCTTCAGGAATGTCATCGATGGGGTCTGGTTGCCCGATGGTTTTTTGCTCATTTTTCATTGATGTTTTAATCCTTCTCCCTGTTTTCTCCTCTTAATATTCTACTGAGTGGCGACCCCATCTTGACGGGCGGCTAGTTGTACCGCACTGGCCACCGCAGGGGAAACCCGTTCATCAAAGACCGAAGGAATAATATGTTCTCGATCCAAGTTATTTGATGTTACCAAAGAGGCGATCGCTTTGGCTGCTTCTAAACACATATGCTCGGTGATGGTTTTGGCCCGACAGTCTAGGGCCCCCCGAAATACCCCAGGGAAGGCTAACACATTGTTGATTTGGTTAGGATAGTCACTGCGTCCCGTTGCCATGACTGCCACGTCATCTGTGACCAATTCTGGCTGAATTTCAGGGATGGGGTTAGCCATAGCAAAGACAATGGGATCTTTGTTCATCGACTTGACCATCTCTGGGGTGACAACTCCAGGCGCACTCACTCCTAAAAATATATCTGCCCCCTTCATCGCATCTGCTAAAGAGCCACTGGCATTAACAGCATAGGCTTGTTTTTGGGGGTTTAAGTCGGTGCGGGAGTTAGAAAGAATGCCTTTAGAGTCGCATAACCAGATGGTGGTTGCCCCCGCAGCCCGCAATAAAGAGGCAATGGCCACTCCTGCAGCCCCCGCCCCATTAATCACAATTCGCACCGATTCTAGGGACTTCTGGACTAATTTTAGGGCATTAAATAGGGCAGCTAGGGTGACAATAGCTGTCCCATGTTGGTCATCATGGAAGACGGGAATATCTAATTCTTGCTTGAGTCTTCGTTCAATTTCAAAGCAACGGGGAGCAGAAATATCTTCGAGATTAACGCCTCCAAAGACTGGGGCAATGCGTTTCACCGTTTCGATGATTTCTTCCGTGTCTTGGGTAGCTAAACAGATAGGAAAAGCATCAATTTTGCCAAATTCTTTGAATAACATGGCTTTTCCTTCCATGACGGGTAAAGCAGCTTCGGGGCCTAAGTTTCCTAAGCCTAAGACCGCACTGCCATCAGTGACGACAGCTACCGTGTTATTTTTGATGGTGAGTTCATAGACCTTGGAAGGTTCACTGGCGATCGCTTTACAAATTCGTCCTACCCCTGGGGTATAGGCCATAGCCAGATCAGATTGGGAGGTCAAGGGAAGACGACTATTAACGGTGATTTTTCCCTGACGATGGAGTTCAAAGGTACGGTCAGAAACCTTGATAATTTTAACATTGGGAATTTCTCGAACTGCTGAGACAATTTTCTCGGCGTGTTCTTCGCTCGAAGCATCGATGGTAATTTCTCTGCGGGTAATTTTTAGGGTGTGTTCAATCAGAGAAATTTGCCCTAAGCTTCCCCCTGCTCCAGCGATCGCTTGGGTAACATTGGAGAGGGTTCCAGCAATATTAGGTAATTCAATGCTTAACGCGAGGCTATAACTTGCATTCGGGTTGAGATTGGCCATTTAACTCCTGAGCTTCAGATAAAGACAGATCAATACTTAACATCGAGACTTGGGCGTAGTATCTGTGTTGTTCACGACCAAAGTCGCCACCACTACCATTAAACCGAAACCTTGTACCTGTTGCCTCAGACTTCCCATTTGTTTCAAGATTCTTCTTTTTCTCGTATCCAGTTTGACATATCTTCAGGTGAAGCGTAATGAGAGTATTTTAACTTAGCTTGATTATCATAAAAACCAATAATCCAATGTTTATTTTTCCATTTTTCGATATGAACTGGGCCAAAATCTCTAACTGTTGTCACAGAATCTTTCGTGGTTGATTTAAGTTCAAAATAGAATGTTTGACCTTTGTATTTTAACAAAGCGTCGGTATCACTTCTTCCTCGATTGGGTGGTTGTTCAAGTTGAAAAAGCTTAATCAATTCATTTTCTCTGGCATCATCTTGTACTGTCATTTTTAAATTTATAGGCTACCTAAAATTAGTATTTTTATTGACCTAATTCTATTTGACAAGGATACTATTTAAACATTTGAACCCCTAAACCCCTAAAATTATCTGAAGTCCTTGACAGGAACTCAACCGCCGACTGTTCATCTTGTCGCCTCAACGTGATATTATACCTTCGGCTGAGTTCACGAGTGTCAATGTCAGCCAAATAACTTGATTAGTTAGAACCTTAATCAAGGATAACCTAGCCTAATCGAACCCTGTGACTGTATGCCATTGACTGAATCCCAAACCCAAACAGCCGAAACGGTTTCAGACGATACTGATTCCATGAAAGACTACTATCAGCTACAACGCACTTTGTTGCTGTTGAGCTTGGTTTTCACCGGAATTATTTTTATCTGCGTCTGGATCTTCTATTCTCTTAATTTAGCTCTTAATTACCTGTTGGGGGCTTGTGTCGGCATTATTTACTTGAAATTGCTGGCCGGAGAAGTGGAAAAAATCGGCACATCAGGTCAAAGGGTTGGCGGTAAAGGACTTGCTTTAGTCGCCGCCATGATCATTGTAGCTAGTCAATGGCAAGAACTGCACATCGTCCCAGTTTTCCTGGGATTTTTGACCTATAAAGTCGCCATCATCGCCTACACAATACAAAGTGTTATGGCTCCAGAGCCAAAAAGCGAGTAAAACAAGAGGAAATCGTTGATTTCCGTCACCAGAATCGGTAAAATTTACCCAATGACAATGTTAGATGGTTCACGCATTTTAGATACCTTACCCCTAGCTGCCTTAGAAGTAGGTAAGCACTGGTACTGGGAAATTGGCAACTTAAAATTACACGGGCAGGTATTTCTCGCCTCCTGGTTTGTCATTGCCCTGTTGGTCATCGCCTCCCTTGCTGCCAAGCCGAAAGAAGGTCAAATGGTTCCAGGTGGAATGCAAAATTTCATGGAATACGTTCTAGAATTTTTGCGGGACTTAGCGAAAAACCAACTGGGAGAAAAGCACTATCGGCAATGGTTGCCCTTTATCGGGACGCTATTTTTGTTTATTTTTGTCTCCAACTGGTCAGGGGCCCTCATTCCTTGGAAACTGATTGAGATTCCTGAAGGGGAATTAGCCGCACCAACCAACGACATTAATACAACTGTTGCCCTGGCACTGCTTACCTCTCTAGCGTACTTTTACGCGGGCTTGAGTAAGAAAGGATTAGGATATTTTGCCAACTATATCCAACCCATTCCCATTCTCCTACCCATTAAAATTTTAGAAGATTTCACCAAGCCCCTCTCCCTAAGCTTCCGTCTGTTTGGTAACATCTTAGCTGATGAACTGGTGGTGGGCGTTCTTGTATTTTTAGTCCCCTTATTGGTGCCATTACCCCTAATGGCCTTAGGATTATTTACCAGTGCCATTCAAGCCCTAGTGTTTGCCACCTTAGCCGGGGCCTATATTCATGAGGCCATTGAGTCGGAAGAAGAAGAAGAACACGGGTAAGGAAAAAATCATCAAAAGCAGACAATAAAAGGAATAAAGATCTGTTGAACAAAAATGCCCAAAACGTAAGACAATAACAGAGAAGTCCGAGAGGCAATAAAACCTGAAACTCTTCTGGACAACTCAGGTACTTACCTGGTGGGAGTTCTAAATACAGAAGTCAAAATCCGCAGTCTTGCTTGGAAACTTCGCGCTCCTAAATTCTTAAGCTGACAACTAGCTTGCAATTTGTTCTATCAATAAAATCGAGGAAGAATTAACATGAATCCAACTGTTGCTGCTGCTTCTGTTATCGCTGCTGCTCTAGCTGTAGGTTTAGCCGCTATCGGCCCTGGTATTGGTCAAGGAAACGCATCCGGTCAGGCTGTTTCTGGGATTGCTCGCCAGCCCGAAGCTGAAGGTAAAATTCGCGGAACCTTACTGTTAACTTTAGCGTTCATGGAATCCCTCACCATCTATGGTCTGGTTATTTCTCTCGTTCTCTTATTTGCTAACCCCTTCGCATAAGAATTAATCGGGTGGTAGAGACAGCTTTGAGGCTGTCTCCACCGAAAACAAAGCTAGAACTAGATTGGACGTGGATGGGTGAACAATGTTTGATTTTGATGCAACCTTGCCGATGATGGCATTGCAGTTTGTTGTGTTGGCGATTATCCTCAACGCAATTTTTTACAAGCCTTTAAATAAGGTGTTAGATGAACGGGCTGACTACATCCGTAAACAAGAGACAGATGAGCTAGAAAAGCTGACCAAAGCTAAAAAGCTTGCCCAAGAATACGAGCAACAATTGGCAGACGCTCGTAAGCAGTCTCAAGAGATTATTGGGACGGCTCAAGCCGATGCCAAAAAAATTGCGACTGATGCCATGGCCGCTGCCCAAAAACAAGCCCAGGCCAAGAAAGAAGCTGTTGCCCAAGAAATTGAGCAGCAACGCCAAGATGCTCTAAGGAATCTAGAACAACAAGTTGATGCCTTAAGCCGTCAAATTCTAGAAAAACTCCTAGGGTCTGAATTTGTAAATTAACGATGCCGTCTGTTGAGTGATAAACCGGTATGATCGATTCTTTTTTATTATTAGCTACAGAAAGTCACGCAGAAGGGGAAGCCCTGATCGGGTTTCACTTCGACTTCTTAGAAAGCAACATCTTTAACCTGGCCATTCTGGTGGGCGTTTTGTTTTTTTATGGCCGCAAAGCTGTAGGAAAAATTCTCAGCGATCGCCGTAACCAAATTGCCCAGGCCATTCAAGAGGTTGAAGAAAGACAACGCAAAGCTGTTGCCGCTTTAGCCTCAGAACAGAAAAAATTAACCCAAGCACAAGCAGAAGGGGAACGGATTCGCCAAGCTGCCCAAGAAAGAGCCAAAGTCATTGCGGCAGAAATTGCCGCCCAAAGTGAACAAGATATTGCTCGTCTCCAAGAAACGGCTGCAGCCGATCTCTCCTCTGAGCAAGAACGAGTGATCGCTCAGTTGAAAAAGCAAATTGCGGAAGAGGCAGTGGTGAAAGCGGAAAGTCTACTCAAAGAACGGGTTAATTATGACGCACAACAACGCCTTATTGATCGCAGTATCGCTCAGTTAGGAGGTTAATTGTGAAAGGATCACTGTTAAGTAAAGAAATTGCTGAGCCTTATGCTCAAGCCCTCATGTCTCTTGCTGAGTCTCACCACATTACAGAGTCTATCGGCGAAGACTGTCGCGCGATTCTGGAAATGTTGGAAGATTGCTCAGATTTACGGGCATTTGTTAGCTCTCCCATCATTAAAGAAGAGGATAAAAGAGCCGTATTAACTCGGATACTCGGACGGGATATCCATCATTATTTGCGGAACTTTGTCATGCTTTTGGTTGATAAGCGACGAATTACCTTCCTAGAAGATATTTGTCAGCAATATCTAGCCCTACTCAGAAAATTGACCAATACTGTCTTAGCTGAGGTGACAGCATCAACAGAATTAAACGACGAGCAACGTCGGGCTGTCAGCGATAAAATTAAAGTCTTAACGGGGGCCCGTTCCGTTGAAATGAAGACCTATGCTGACCCTGATTTAATTGGGGGTGTCATCATCAAGGTAGGCTCCCAAGTCTTTGATGCCAGCCTTCGTGGACAACTACGCCGCATCGGCCTCACTCTTGGCGGTGCTTCTTAAACTGTTTCTCATTGTAATCCATTTAATTTCTGAAAAGATCTCACTATGGTTAGTATCAGACCCGACGAAATCAGCAGCATTATTCGCCAGCAAATTGAGTCCTATGACCAAAGCGTTCAAGTTTCCAGCGTGGGAACTGTTCTGCAAGTTGGAGACGGAACCGCCCGCATTTATGGCTTAGAACAGGCTATGGCTGGTGAACTCCTAGAATTTGAAGACGGAACCATCGGCATTGCTCTTAACTTAGAAGAGGACAATGTAGGGGCCGTGTTAATGGGGACAGGCTTAGATATTCAAGAAGGCAGTACCGTTAAAGCTACCGGAAAAATTGCTCAGGTTCCCGTAGGGGACGCAATGATTGGTCGGGTGGTTGACTCTTTGGGTCGTCCCTTAGATGGCAAAGGCGATATCAATACCACCGAAACTCGCTTAATTGAATCTCCTGCTCCTGGTATTATTGCTCGTAAATCTGTGTGTGAACCGATGCAAACAGGGATTACGGCTATCGATGCGATGATTCCCATTGGCAGAGGACAACGGGAATTAATCATTGGTGACCGGAAAACGGGTAAAACTGCGATCGCCATTGATACCATCATTAACCAGAAGTCAGAAGACGTAATCTGTGTTTATGTGGCGATTGGTCAAAAGGCTTCTACCGTCGCTCAGGTGATTGGTGTCCTGGAAGAAAAAGGAGCCATGGCCTATACCATTGTGGTTGCTGCTAACGCCAATGACCCCGCAACCCTTCAATATTTGGCCCCCTATACCGGAGCCAGCTTAGCGGAATATTTCATGTATAAAGGTAAGGCTACTCTGGTTATCTATGATGACCTATCTAAGCAAGCTCAAGCCTACCGTCAATTGTCTTTGTTGCTGAAACGTCCCCCAGGTCGGGAAGCTTATCCTGGAGATGTATTCTACATCCACTCTCGTTTATTGGAACGGGCGGCTAAACTGAGTGATAAGCTTGGTGGTGGTAGTATGACGGCGTTACCTGTGATTGAAACCCAAGCGGGTGACGTATCAGCCTACATTCCCACTAACGTTATTTCCATCACAGACGGACAAATTTTCTTGTCCAGTGACTTGTTTAACTCTGGTTTCCGTCCTGCCATCAACGCAGGTATCTCCGTGAGTCGGGTGGGTTCAGCGGCCCAAACTAAAGCCATGAAACAGGTGGCTGGTAAGTTAAAGCTAGAACTAGCTCAGTTTGCTGAATTAGAAGCTTTCTCTCAATTTGCTTCTGACTTAGATGCTGCTACCCAAGCGCAGTTAGCACGGGGTCAGCGGTTACGTCAAATTCTCAAACAGCCTGAAAACTCACCCCTAGCGGTGTGGGAACAGGTGGCAATTACTTATGCGGGACTCAATGGCTATATTGATGAGATTCCTGTTAATAAAGCCACTGACTTTGCCTCTGGACTTCGGGAATATATCAAAACCAGCAAGCCCAAATATGCTGAAATCGTCAACAGTGAGAAGAAACTCACCGATGAAGCAGAAACCTTGCTCAAAGAAGCCATTAAGGAGTACAAACAGGCTTTTGCTGCTTAATTAACTGGGGGCGAATAACCTTTCGCCCCTACAGCATAAAAGAATAACGGATAATCGATCACTGGAACATTATGGCCAATCTTAAAGCTATCCGCGATCGCATTCAGTCGGTCAAAAATACCAAGAAAATTACTGAAGCTATGCGTCTTGTGGCTGCCGCGAAGGTGCGTCGCGCCCAAGAACAAGTTATCTCTACTCGGCCTTTTGCTGATGCCTTGGCCAACGTTCTCTATAATTTGCTGACCCGTTTACAATTCGGGGATGTTAGCCTCGCCCTACTGCAACAACGAACCGTGAAAACAGTGGCCCTTGTGGTGGTTTCTGGCGATCGCGGTTTATGTGGAGGCTACAACAATTACATCATCCGTCGTGCTGAACAGCGGATCAAGGAATTAGAGAGCCAAGGAATTAGTTACCGTTTAGTAACGGTAGGACGGAAAGCAACTCAATATTTTTCTCGTCGGGAAGCCCCCATTGAGAAAAAATATACTGGGTTGAACCAAATTCCCACTGCTGATGAGGCAGGAAGCATTGCGGATGAATTACTATCTTTGTTTTTATCAGAAACGGTAGATCGGGTAGAGTTAATTTATACTCGTTTTGTCTCCCTAATTAGTTCTCGTCCTGTGATACAAACTTTGTTACCTTTGACTATGCAAGGGTTAGAAGTGGAAGATGATGAAATGTTCCGCTTGATTACCCGTGAAGGTAAATTACAGGTAGAAAGGCAAACCGTAACTCAGACGATGAGTACATTTCCCCAAGACATGATTTTTGAACAAGATCCGGTGCAAATTCTGGATTCTTTGTTACCTTTATATATCAATAACCAGTTACTCAGAGCTTTACAAGAATCAGCCGCTAGTGAATTAGCTGCGCGGATGACTGCCATGAGTAATGCCAGTGAGAATGCAGGTCAACTCATTGGGACGTTGACCTTATCTTATAACAAAGCGCGTCAGGCTGCCATTACCCAACAGTTGATGGAAGTAGTTGCTGGTGCGAATGCTTTGTAAGATTTCGAGGTAATTTTTGTCAAGAATTATCAGCGTTTAGAATTTATCTAGACGCTTTTTTATTCTCTAAACAATCAGGAAACCAATTTTCATCTAAAATTTGTTCAACAGTTCCTATCTGGGTTTGGGGTAGTATAGAAGCAGTTATGCCAGAGGAGTCCATAAATAGGTTTTTCGCATCATCATAGCACTCACCTAAAATCTCAGTGAGATAAGGCTTGAGACTGGGACTATCTTTCAAAATTTTCTTAATTTGTAAGCGAAAATTCCGAATTTCATTTTTCCATCCCCTTTGATTGTATTCCCGTTCTGTTTGCCAATAAGTTAACTTAAGTAAGTGTTCTAAGAGTCGGGTTAGGAGACTTTCTAAGGCACGACGATCATTTTTTCCCATACTCTCCAACTCCTCAATTAAGTTTTCTACATCTAAGGTAGAAAACTGACCAGATTTTAACTGTTTGATGGTGGTTTGTAACCAAAGATAATAATCTTGGTTATATAAGGTTTGAGTTGATAAATGAGTCTGTATTGTCATACCCTTAGAGCCTATTTATAAACAAAAATTCAATGATTGCGTAGGGTGGGTTAGGTGGCGATTTGCTATGCAGCTAATCTATTAATTGATTATCCACCTCAACCCACCATTAAGAAGACTTTTACCTACCTTAAAATTTAGTTTATATGCTTCTTAACCATTTAATAGAGCTTCGACAAATTCATAACTAGAAAAAGGCCGTAAATCTTCAATTCCCTCTCCTGCACCAATAAAACGAATGGGTAAATTTAATTGTTGGGCCACTGCTAAAGCAACTCCGCCTTTTGCTGTTCCATCTAACTTAGTTAAAACTACTCCGCTTAAATTAGCTGATTGAGAAAAAACTTCCGCCTGTCGTAGTCCATTCTGCCCTAAAGTCGCATCTAAAACTAATAAAGATTCTACTTGAGCATCGGGGGCTTTTTTATCAATAATACGGCGAATTTTTGCGAGTTCTTCCATCAAATTCTTTTTGTTTTGTAAGCGTCCTGCCGTATCCACTAATAATAGATCAACTTGACGAGCTTGGGCCGCAGCAATCCCATCAAAAACCACAGCAGCAGGGTCAGTATTTTTTCCTGGGTTGGCAATAACAGGAGTATTACTTCTTGCACCCCAAACTTTCACCTGTTCCACCGCAGCAGCCCGGAAAGTATCAGCCGCAGCAATAATACAACTATAACCAGACTGTTGAGATAAATGAGCTAGTTTGCCAATGGTGGTGGTTTTTCCCGCCCCATTTACTCCGGTTAATAACCAAATATTTAAGGTGTCTTTTTCGGGGGCAAATCCTGGATTTTTTACCTGTTGTAACGGACGATCTAAAATATCCCTTAAAATACCTTTGAGATATTCAATCGCTTGTTCTGAAGGCAAAGATTCTTCTAATAGTTTCTTTTGTAAGGTACTAATTATATGATCCGTAGCTTCAACTCCGACATCTGCTTGCAATAATAGGGCTTCAATTGACATTACTGCATCTTGGTTTAGAGGCCCTTGACCAACAATTGATTTTAGTTGGTTAACTAAACCGCGACGGGTTTTTCCTAACCCTTGACGGAGACGTTTTAACCAGTTAATTTCGTCTTCAGATATATCTTCAGGGGCCCGGCCTTGGGCCGCTAAAACTTTCGCTGACCAAACAAATTCTTCATCAAACGTTAAGGGCGTTTCTTCTGGGGGAGGTGCAGTTTCGATCGCTGTTTCTTTAAGAACTTCTAGACGATCAGATTTTTGCATCCAAACGGGAACATCTTCTGAGGAGGTTTCTGTTGGGGTAACAGGTTCTTCTTCCGTAACGGGTTGGGATTCGGTAACAGTTTCTGAGGGGACTTCTGATGTCTCTACTGCCTCGGTAGTTTGAGATTCATCTTTCCGTTGTTGAATATTTTTATAAGCGGTTTTGGCCCAAGTTAGATAGTCTTCTTGTGTCTTCTCCTCGGTTACAGTTTCGGGTTCAGAGGTTGGGGGTGAAGTGGTTTCTGGGGCCGGGGTTGCTGGTTGTTCTTGCTCTGGTTGGCTTATTTTACGACGGAACCAATTAAACATAGGGAAATATTTTTATAATAATAACTTAACTATTTTAACTTATGGTAAGGGGTTTTATCTAAATTCATTTAATATTAGTTATATTAAGGTTTCGAGACAAGTTTAACTGATATTTATATAGAGCAATGGGGCGATTAATAGCTTTGAAATAATCAGGATCTTTAGGGGATAAATAAATGGCTGTAATTTGTTCGGCTTCTATTTTATTATCAGCAATTAAATGATAATTAGTTGTGGTTTCTACTTCATTAATATAAATACTGGAAGGTCTTTGAAAAATTTGCTGTGTAATTTCTGTAGCGACAAATGTTTGAACCTTGGGCCGTTCTTGTTGCCGTTCGGTTACTGTAGAAATTAGTTGATTATTTTGGGATAAAAACGTAATTTGACGATTAGGATTATTCGGATCGTTTTTGACAGATATGGTTGCATCTTTTCCCAGATAAGCTTTAGCAATTTGATAACCATTAAATTCTCGATTTGCCACAATAGGTAATTGAGAAGAGATAAAAGAAGCTAAAGCAAAAATATTAGGAATAGGGGAAGATTGCTTTTGAAAACGAACTTGAAAATGCAAGGGTTGATTAAGATAACGTTGATTATTTTTAAAGCCAGGAGTAACAATTTCTGGGGCTAAAGGAGCCACTTGATCTAACAAAATACTGGTAACATTCCAGGTTCCCTCCATCCAATCAGGATAGACTAAATCTCCTTGAGCTTGACTTAAATTTAAAGGTTTATTCCAGTCAGGATAAGTCTGAATATGCTCAAGTAATTCCCCCGCTTGACTTGGTGAAACATTTGCCAACAATATAATAATAAATGCCAAAAATACAATTAAAATACGCATAACTCAAAATTCAATTAGGAGATTTTGCCACAAAATTAGCATAACTTAATTCATTGATAGAATTCCACTGTAAAATTTCTTGTCTAAATTTATTCCAAGAGTCATAAACCTCTTTAAAAGAAGGATTTTTACTGGCATTTTCTGCATATAAATCAAAGGATACTTTTTGTGCAGCCTTTAAAATTTCCTCAGAATAGGGAATCAATTTTGTTCCCCCTTTCAACAAAGATTGTAAAGCGATACGATTTTGAGCATCATATTGACTTAACATATTCAAATTAGCCTCCATCGCTGCCGCTTGTAAAATAGCCTGATATTCTTTGGGTAATTTTTCCCAAGCTGTTTTATTAATTTGTAAGTCTAAAGTTGCTCCTGGCTCCCACCAACCAGGATAATAATAATAGGATGCAGCTTTATTTAAGCCTAATTTTTCATCGTCATAGGGCCCCACCCATTCAGCAGCATCAATGGCCCCCGTATCCAGGGCCAGAAAAATTTCTCCCCCTGGTAATACTTGCACATTAACTCCCAAACGGGACATTACCTCGCCACCCAACCCAGGAATTCGCATTTTTAAGCCCTTAAGGTCATTAACAGACTTAACTTCTCGTTTAAACCATCCTCCCATCTGAGTGCCTGTATTGCCCGCCGGGAAACTAATTATATTAAAATCACTATAGACTTTGTGCATGGCTTCTAAACCACCGCCATGATAAAGCCAAGCATTTTGTTGTTGGGCATTCAACCCAAAAGGCATAGCTGTTCCAAAGCCTAAGGCCGGATTTTTGCCCACATAATAATAACTGGGAGAGTGGCCACATTCGACTGTACCTTGTTGTACGGCATCTAAGACTTCTAACCCTGGTACAATTTCTCCGGCCGCATAGGGAGTAATGGTAAATTTTCCCCCAGTCATGGCTTCTACGCGATCGCAAATAGTTTGGGCCCCACCAAAAATAGTATCTAATGATTTGGGCCAACTGGTCTGCATTTTCCAGCGCAGAGAAGGCAAGGAACCCGTATCTATGGGTTGAGTTTGAGACTGACAAGAACTGAGGACAGCGGCCGCAGTCACTCCTAATGTCCCATTGCTAATAAAATATCTTCGTTTCATTCGTGACTTTTTGAGACGTTACTGGGTTAAGGATGGTTTCTTAAAGTTTCAAGTTCCCATGATGACACAGGTTAGCCCAAAGGGAAAACTTAACCCTGTTCTCGTTTTCCTGTCTTAAAGCAAGCTATCTCATCAAAAAAGGGTCAGAAATAAAATTGTCACTCTCTTTACGCATTTTTGACACACCATTGACACAATGAGATTGTTTAATGTAATGGAGTTTTTCTCACAAAATCCCTCTAATAAACTTTTTAAAACGCTCTGAACACCTTTTAAGTATGAATCCTACTGCAACCCAATTCATTGATTTTTTACAACAAGATTTGGCGATTCCTGCCGAATCAATTGACTTAGCCTTGCGGGATGAACAAGCCATGCCCCATCATTTTCCCATGATTCTCTGGCAATATGGCTTAGTCAATAAAGAACAATTAGAATCTGTTTTTGACTGGTTAGACGATCATCTTTTATAAAAGCTTCATCTGTGCTTAATCCCAGTCTCATTATCTCGATGGCTTTCCAAAACCCTGCCAATTTTTAGGAAGTATTTATGATCAGAAAATTGTTCTGTATTCTTGACCCATGCTAATGACTTAACACGGTTGTCTAAAGTACAATAACCCTTTAGTTGTATGCCAGAGATAAAGTTTTATGGGTCGTGCTAATAAAGTCGTTCTTGCGTATTCTGGTGGGGTTGATACCTCTGTTTGTATCCCCTATCTTAAAAATGAATGGGGAGTAGATGAAGTCATTACCCTCGCTGCTGACTTGGGCCAAGGAGATGAACTGGGCCCCATTCAAGCCAAAGCCTTAAAATTTGGGGCTTCTGAGTCCTTAGTAAGCGATGCTACCGCCGAATTTGTCACAGATTATGCCTTTAAATCTATTAAAGCCAATGCCCTCTATGAGAGTCGTTATCCCCTCTCTACCGCTTTGGCCCGCCCCCTCATTGCTAAATTATTAGTAGAAGCGGCTGAAAAATATGGGGCAGATGCAGTGGCCCACGGTTGTACCGCTAAGGGTAACGATCAGGTACGCTTTGATCTGGGAATTTTAGCCCTGAACCCTACCTTAAAGGTGTTGGCCCCGGCCCGGGAATGGAATATGAGTCGGGAACAAACCATTGCGTACGGGGAACGCTGTGGCATGGAATTTCCGGTTAAGAAGTCTTCACCTTTTAGTATTGATCGCAATTTATTGGGACGCAGTATTGAAGCGGGGCCCCTCGAAGATCCGATGACGGAACCCCCCGAAGAAATTTATCTGATGACTAAGGCGATCGCTGATACCCCTGATAGTCCCGAATATGTTGAAATTGGCTTTGAAAAGGGTATTCCCGTTAGTCTCAATGGTCAAACCCTTGATCCTGTTGCCCTCATTACTCAACTAAATGAGGTCGTGGGTAAACATGGGGTCGGCCGTCTTGATATGATTGAGAACCGTGTGGTTGGTATTAAATCACGGGAAATTTATGAGGCCCCTGCTTTATTGGTGTTAATTGATGCCCACCGCGACTTAGAAAGTCTGACCTTGACTGCTGATGTCACTCATTATAAGAAAGGGGTTGAGGAAACCTACAGTCATTTGATCTATCGGGGTTTATGGTATTCTCCCCTAAAAGAAGCCCTCGATGCCTTAATTGACCAAACTCAGGAACGGGTCACGGGGATGGTACGCATTAAGCTATTTAAGGGCAATGCAACCATTGTGGGCCGTCAGTCTGACTACTCTATTTATAGTCCCCATTTATCTACCTATGGGGAAGATGATCGCTTTGATCATAAAGCAGCAGAAGGGTTCATTTATATTTGGGGACTGCCTACCAGAGTTTGGGCAGAAAAAACCAGAGGTTAATGATTTAAGGTTGGGGTTTAATCATATTAAGCCCCAATCCTTATTTTTTTAGGATATGACAGTATAAAATTATTGTAGATACAAACAATATTTAGATTATTGCACATTATGTCTCTACAAAAAGAAATTGACGACACAAGAAAAGAAATTCGGACTGATGGTTATTCTATGTCTATTGGCGAATGGATTAGTCTTTATGAGAACAATGAGGTTAATATTTATCCAGAGTTTCAACGGTTTTTTCGTTGGTCAGATTATCAAAAATCAGCTTTTATAGAATCAATTTTATTAGGAATACCCATTCCTCCTATTTTTGTTAGTCAAAGAGATGATGGGGTTTGGGATGTAGTAGACGGTGTTCAGAGACTATCAACTATCTATGAATTTGTTGGTATTTTAAATAAAAATGAGGAAGAAAATAATAACGATCCTGTCGCTTTACAAAGAACTACATATTTACCTTCTTTGGAAGGTAAAAAATGGGATGATCCTGATGATAAAGAAAATTCTCTGACGCAGACACAACGTTTATTAATTAAGCGAGCAAAAATTGCGGTCAATATTGTTGAAAAAGAAAGCGATAAAATGATTAAATATGAGTTGTTTCAACGACTCAATACAGGTGGATCAGTCGCTACACATCAAGAAATCAGAAATTGTATTCTGTTGATGTTAAATAAAAATTTATATAAATTAATTCGTTCACTTGCTGATTATGAATCATTCAAAAACTGTATTGCTTTGAGCGATAGACTTTATGAAGAACAGTATGATATGGAGTTAGTATTACGTTTCATTATTTTGTTCGATAAAGATGAGCAAAGTATCAAAAAATTAGGAGGAGATGTTAACGTTTTTTTGACTGAAAAAATGCGAGAGATAGCAGCTAAAAAAGACTTAGATTATGATAAGATAGAAAAGGCTTTCAAAAAAACTTTTGATGTTCTTAATGAAACAACAGTAGATAATAGCTTTAAAAAATATAAACCAGAACAAGATAGATTTTTAGGCGGTTTCCTCTTATCTGCGTTTGAAGTTGTTGCATTAGGAATAGGATATAATTATAAAAACCTACCTGTAAATAATAAAATACCTGATATCATAAAAAGCATTTGGTCAGATGAAACTTATAAAAAACGATCAGGGACGGGCGTTAGGGCTGAAAGTCGTTTACCTTATCTTGTCCCCCTTGGTAGAGAGGTATTTTTTAACTCATGAAGCTCCGAAATATTGAACAGTTAAGTGATAAACTTTCCGATGATATTGCTTGGCGAAAAAAAGAACTTTCTGAAGTTAAATCTTTAGTAGAAAGAAAAGATATTTCTGATCAAAGACATCAGCTATTTATTCGTAGTGGAGTTTGTATTTTATATTCCCATTGGGAGGGTTTTGTTAAATTAGCAGCTAATTCTTACTTAGAATATGTTAGACTTAAAAAAATTCGCTATGATCAACTTTCTAGTAACTTTTTAGCTTTAGCAATGAAAGATAAACTTAAGGAAGCAAAAGAGACAAATAAACCATCATTATATATACCTGTTTGTGATTTTTTTCTTGTTGAGTTAAATAAGAAATGTTCTCTCCCTAAAGATGCAATTTCTACAGCATCAAACCTTTCTTCTGAGACTTTTCAAGAAATTACTAATATTTTAGGAATAGATTTTTCTATTTATTCTACTAAGTCAAAATTGATCGATGAAAAACTGTTAAAAACAAGAAATGAAATTGCACACGGTAACTATTTGCTGATAGATAGAGACGAATATATAGAGTTACACACAGAAGTCATAGGAATGCTTGAGACATTTCGTAATCAAATAGAAAATGCTGCTATTAATGAAGATTTTAAACGAAATTCATCTTAGTTAAAATAATACTAAAATTTATTATATTTTATCAATCTTGAAATAATTACTGAATAACACAACTAAATTCAGGTAACAAAGAAGTGGTTAAAGTATCTGAAAGGGTTTAATTTTGTTAAACCCCTACAAATTATCATGATTACCGTAGGGCATAATACTATTATGCCCTTAATCTTTGGGACATTGTGATCACATTGAGATCATCAGATGACTCCAGAATACCAGCAATATACCAGCACCCAGTCCTAATGGTGTAGCTAAAAATTCCACAAACTCTAACATCACTAAAAAACATTTTAATACAGTTAATGATACGTCCATGGGTAAGCCCCCAAAAATTTAATAAAATGACATCTGATTCTGAGGATAAGAGCGATTTTCCTTTATAGTCCTAGTCTTCCCCTTGTTTTAGTCTTGGTTCCCGATTAGATACAAATTGTAACAGAAAATTTCAAATTAAACACTCTCGACGAAAAAGAATGGTTTAGGTTCCCTCCACTTCATACTACAAGCAGGGTTTTCTCTATTCCGTATAAATCGATAGCATTTTTAACCTTAGACCAGCATAATTAATAAATTATTTAGCAACTTTTTCTAAAATTGTTAAGGGTTTTAATTCTTTTAAGGTTTGCAGTTGTTGTTCATACTGTTGAGCCGCTTTTGCCATTTGTAAATCCTCAAAGGTCAATAAAACCCAACGATCTATTAATCCTGCGTCTAAAATTAAGCCTCCAGATTTACCAATTTCTGTGGGAATATAAGTTAAAGCAACAGGTTTGTTTTCTGCTAACCAACGGGCTAAATACATAGATTTTCTTCCCCCATAAATAACCACTCCTGGAATATTTATCTGGGAAGGAATACCAAGATTAATGGGTTTGAGACTGTCAGGAAAATCTAGAATAGGAATAGGGCGATCACCAAAAAAATCAATAATATCCCCTGCTTTAAATGAAGCAAAATGCCATTGATCTCCCCATAAATTTTCTGGTAATGCTTGGGGGGGAAATTGTTCTAATTTGATGGCGTTAGGATGGCGTTTTTTTAAAATTTCTTTGAGTTGATCTGTGCGTCTATTCGGTTCCACTTTAATGTTTAATGCCGCCCCTGCTAAGGTTAATAAACTTAAAGATTGAGGACGAAAGACTTGAATAAGATTAGGATTATATTGCTCAATAATTGACCTTAGTTGATTAATCAACCAAGTTGAATTCGCCTCAGATTGTTGACAAGTTGCCTCATGAATTATCTGTCCTTGAGAATCACAAATAATCAGTTCCCATTGAGAACTATTGTCTCGATCATTTAAAGAATGTTTATAAAAATCTGCTTGCCAAATCCTCATTAATTTTTATTTATTTAATTTTTATTAGGCTCATCTTATTGTAACATAATTGAAGAAGAATACAAAATTCTTAAACATTAAATCCCCAATTTATCGTTAAAGAAATCTTATCATTAAGATAAGCATCAACAATAAGGTCATCAAATGAGCAATTCTCACCCCCTAGAAGAAAACAAGGAAAGTTGGTTAGAAATAGGCAAAATTGTCGCCCCACAGGGATTAAAAGGGGAACTAAAAGTGCTGCCGAGTACGGATTTTCCTGAGAGATTTGAAGAACCAGGAAAACGATGGTTACAGTCTCCAAAAGGCTTATCTCCTGAACCTGTTGACTTAATCAGTGGGCGATATATTCCGGGTAAAAATCTTTATGTTATCCGTTTAAAAGGGATAAAAAATATAGACCAAGCTGAGTTATTAAGGGGTCATAAATTATTGGTTCCCAGTAGTGATCGTCCTCAATTAAAAGATGACGAATATCATGTATCAGAATTAATTAATTTAGAAGTTTATCATCAATTAACGGGAGAATTTATCGGTATCGTAACGGATATTTTTGGGGCTGGTAATGATTTATTGGAAGTGCAATTAAATCAAGAAGATGCCTCAGTTCAACCTTCAGAACTCACCAATACTCAGCAACAGTCAGAAGATAAACCCAAGCAAAACAAAGTCTTAATTCCCTTTGTCTATGAAATTGTTCCGGTGGTTGATTTAGATAATAAAAGAATAGAAATTAATCCCCCCAAAGGATTATTAGAATTAGCTAAATAGGCAAGTGATACCAAATCCGCTTTAAAAAGTAGAGTTATTAAAACCAACAAAACCCAGTAGAGACGTTGCAGGCAACGTCTCTACGTTAATCTATTTTGATAACCGGATTTGGTATAATTTGCGCTTGAGGGTTGAAACTCCGCTAATGGCTCCGAGTGCCAGGAAGCCAACAATAGCACTAGGTTCAGGAATCGGTTCAGATTGGGGGCCACCTCCACCTTGTGTGATCTCACCTACGATAGTCAAACCTGTTAGCCTTGTTCCTAAAATCCCCCCATTAAATGATTGAAGGATGCTGCCTGTCTCAATATCAAATTGAAATATGTTTCCACTCGTAATGCTAGCTGTCCAGAAAGATGTTCCATCGGGATCTAAATTTAAGGCAAACAACAACTCAGTTCTGGGTGTTGTGTAAGTTTGAACAATATTTCCCTCTCTATCTAATCGTTTTGCCGTACTTGTAATACTATCAGCGACTAATTCTCCACCATCTTGAAGAATGCGATGGGCAAAAGACTTGCTTAATGCCGTAGAGAAGTCTGGAAGCTGTGCATTAGTACAAACGTCGAAGGCTCTTATCGTTGTTCCCTCTGAGGTATAGCGCATCGTACATTGGTCAGCCGCTAAGTCAATCCAATCGGTTCCACGTGGCCCCGTTATTGGATCAAAGCTAGTTAGTAAGTTGCCATCGGAATCAAATTTAAGAATATTCCTTGTTCCCTCAGCTTGACCTACATAAACATTGCCAGACTTATCAAACACAATGGATTCAGGATTCGCATTATAGCCACTGCCAAAAGTACCGAGCAGGACTCCATCCGGGTCGAATTTCACCACTTGCTGGCCTGAGAAAAGCGTCACATAAAGATTTCCGTTGGCATCAAAAGCCATGCCAGTTGTCTCCCCGATGAATCCTGTATCAAGTATGGTTTTTAAACTTCCCCTATTATCAAAAACTTTTATCAAACCATTACCAACACCGGCGATAACATCTCCATCCTCAAATATCGCCCCTTGAGCATTACCCTGGGCGATGGTCATCCCAATTATCCCAGCGATCGCCAGGTTCTGTAATAAGTGATGTTGATTCATAAGGTTTTCGTACAGAAAAAACTAAAAAATTATTTTGGGTAAGTTATTTTACGTGAATACTTAGCAGTTTTTAGATAAATCACCCATTGATGAACTTCTAACATCAATCCCTAAATCCGTCAAATTACCCAAAAAACAAAAAAACTAGACCTTAATAGACAATCTTATATTTTGGGAATAAAATTGTTCAATAATGTCATAGTTTTTCCAAGTATTTGCATTTCTTATTTAAAGAGTTTTGCCAGTTCCGTGCTTGGTAAATAATCTCTTGATTAGCTAATTTTACCCTAAAATTCTTCTGTTCCTTTAGCATATTGTTGCTTATAAAACTTGGCATAACGCCCTTCTTTTGCTAACAATTCATCATGGGTTCCCGACTCAACGACTTGTCCCTTTTCTAATACTAAAATACAATCAGCACGACGCACTGTACTTAAACGGTGAGCAATAACAAAAACCGTGCGATTTTCCATCACCCTTTCTAATGCTTCTTGTACCAATGCTTCTGACTCAGAATCAAGGGCTGATGTTGCTTCATCTAAGATCATAATACGAGGATTTAATAATACTGCTCTTGCGATCGCAATTCTTTGTCTTTGTCCCCCCGATAGGTTGACTCCTCGTTCTCCGACCCAAGTATGATAGCCTTGGGATAACTGTACAATAAATGAGTGGGCATTGGCAATTTTTGCGGCATTTTCTATTGCTTCATAATCAAATTCTTCCTGTCCATAAGCAATATTTTGGGCGATAGTTCCTGAGAATAATGTGGTTTCTTGGGGAACAATACCAATTTGACGACGTAAACTTGTTAAGGTAACATCTTTAATATCAATCCCATCAATTAAGATTTGTCCATCTTGAGGATCATAGAAACGAGGGAGTAAATTAACTAGGGTTGTTTTCCCTGCACCTGATGAACCGACTAAGGCAATAATTTGACCAGGTTGTGCTAATAAACTGAGATTTCTCAGGACTGGTTTATCTAAATTGTAAGCAAAACTAACAGCAGAATATTCAACCTTTCCGATCACTTGTGGCAAGATTAAGGCATTTTCTTTCTCGACAACTGTTGGGGTTTCTGCCATTAATTCAAAGATACGGTCAACGGATGCTTCTGCTTGTTTAAATTCATTATAATTACTGGTCATTAAATCAATAGGATGAAGCAAGATAGCAACAGCAGCTAAATAACTAACAAATTCTTCTGACCTTAAATTGCCTTGAGAAATTTGCCATCCTCCAATAAAAAAGAGAGAGAGAATGCTGACTGCTTCTAAAAATCCTACCACCGGATATTGAGTCGCTTTTAATTTTTCTGCTTTATATCTTGCGTGACGATTTTGTTTAGCTTCTTGAGAAAAACGTTTGACTTCATAGTCTTGTGCGGCAAAGCCTTGAACTACACGAATACCACTAAAAACCTCAGTCAATAAGGATGAAAGGTTAGATATTTGGTTTTGACTGCGACGAGATAATATTAATAATTTTTCCCCAAACTGACCAACTAAAGTGGCCATCAATGGGGCTAAAATTAAACTAGCAATGGTTAACTGCCAGTTCAAATAAAACATATAGGCGGGAATAACAATTAATTGCAGTACGTTAGAAACAAATTGATGAGATAATTTATCGACAATTTCTCCAATTTTATCAATATCTTCAGTTAAACGATAAGTTAAATCCCCTGTTTTTGCTGTTTCAAAATAATCTAATCCTAATCGATGTAAATGGGCATAAACTCCCTGGCGAACATTTAACACCATTTCCAAAGAAGCATCAATCATAAAGATATTCTGTCCATACTGAAAAATGCCCCTCACCAAAAAAGCTAATGTTCCGAAACCTAACCAATAAGCAACTTCTTGAAGATTGCCTTGGCCAATATATAAAGAGACTCGTCCCGCTAAAAAGGGTAAGGATAAAGTTACCGCAACAAACCCTAAAATACACAAAAAACCTTTAATTAATGATGGCCATTCTCTCCAAAGATAAGGTAATAATTGCCACCAATTTGAGCGTTGTTTCATATCAATTATTTAGTTATCATCTGTTGATTAAATTTATGAGAGGCATTGAACCGAACGTTCGTTACAGAATTAGGGCTGATTGAACTGAACGTTCCTTAAGTCTTCCTCATTGATTCCCAAATAACCTAACAAAAAACGGGCAATTCTGACAGAAGCTCCAGGGGGGCCAAAACGGTTGCTCCCTTTTTCCAGACAATCAGCGAGATAATCGGTATCAGCGAGGGTTTTAGCCACACATTGAGCCGCTTCTCGCAAGGTTTCGGGGGTTGCAGGGCCTTTGCCGATAGTTTGGGCGCAACTGCCGATTAAGCGCGTTTGTGCTTCAGCAAATTCGTAGGTAAATTGAGGCCCTTCCCCTGGTACTTGAATCACGGGTTTTCCTAGGGCAATACCTTGATCAACCGCTAATCCTGCCATACCTAACATCAGGGTACAGTTATGCAAAATATCACTAAAAGCATCACCATAACATAAGACTTGAACCGTTCCTTTCTCTGTCTGGTATGTAAGTTTTCCTTCTTCAGCTTGCCATCCTTGACTATTAGCAATTTCCCCTAATTCTTGCATCACTTTGGGAACCAAAGCGGCCCGAAATTGAACGCTCTCAGGAGACATCACTTTGACAATTTCTGAAATCAGATTGAGTTGTAATTTAAAGTTACGAACCGCTTCGGGTAATCTTGATCCTGGCAATAAAGCAACCATCGGAACATCAGAATTTAGTTGTAAATCTTTGCCTGTGGGTTGCAATTTATCCAGGGAAGGAATACCCCCAAATTGTGCTTTTGTGATGCCTTGTTGACGTAAATCTTTGGCTGTGTAAGGATCTCTAGTGAACACGGTAACACATTTTGGCGATCGCAAAAAAGTCCCGATAAAGGGCCCAATATTTAACTTTCCTTCATACAGTGCGGATAAACAGGAAATAAAGGAAACATAGGGATAACCAGTAGAATAAGCAAACCCTTGAGAAACCGTGTCTCCTGTAGCCATAATTAAATGGCAACTAGGGGCATATTGCCAAACCGCTTGGAGTTGTCGCCAACTCAAGCCAACTAACCCGGCTTTTAAGTCCGTGAGCAGACGAAAACGATTAATATAGGAAAACCCCCCAGAAGGCATATTTTGGGTGGGGCCAATGATGGGGACATTTAAGCGACGGTAGGCGTTACCTTCTCCCACAATGGGCATAGCCGCCACCTCTAGATTAGGATACATTTGCAGTAGAGTTTCAATGACATAGGAAGAGTGGTTATCCTCTCCATGGCCATTGCTGATAAATAATATTCGTTTAGACGGTGACGACATAAGCTGGTTTCCTGTGGGAATTTTCAATAGTTAATATTTAACCCTAAATCTCAGGGTTAAATACCATTAGCCTCACTATCTTTTTTCGTCAAATCAGAAGGAGGGCGATCACTACTCCAGGCCCACCATACTTGTTCACAGTCACAGTGATAAAATTCTTGCCAGCGACGACGATAGTCTTCCCCAATCACTGGAGACTGTCGATTAATCCAGACTTTTTGGGCCTGACTCGCAGCCCCATGACAACGGGGACAACAAAATTGTAACCCATGAATAGCCGTCTGAGTCCAAGCAGGGGGAAGGGGACTAAAAGCATCCATCTTTGTTAATTCCTGATTAGCTGTAATCTACATTATGCCCAATTGTTGCTTATGCTGATAGATAGTGAAGTATTGGGAATTCTTTAATGTCATTGTCAAGCGATCGCCTAATTCCTCTTAAACTAACGACGGATAATGCTATCTCTGAATTATTACAAGGATGGCAAGATTGGCTAGACTTGGGGTTAATTTCTGAGCTTGATGTTAATACCCAAATTAACGGACTTCATTCGACATTTAAGCTAAATCTTACCACAACCATTCAAGCTACAGATCTCTTAACCAGTTTGCAAACTTGGCAAACTGCGGGACTTTTATCTAATAATACTCAAATTGCTTTAACTGTCAACGTTAAAGCCTCTCATCCTGCTTTATTAACGGGGTTAGATCAATGGTTGCAACGGGGACTATTAAACCATGCTGAGGTAAGACGACTTTCTCAGCAATATTTGACCTCTCCTCTCCCTGTTGTGGTTCCTAGCCTAAACATATCACCCCCTGTCCCCTCTCCTCTCCCTGTTACTCCAAAACCTTCAAAACCTCGAAAAAAACGCCGACAAACCCGCAGAATTGGGCAAATGGTGCAATCTTTAATGGCAGAATTAAGCGTCATTTGGTTGCTGTTATTGGGTGTTTTTATGGTGGTGATTTCTTCAGGGGTACTTGCGGCCAGTTGGTGGGAAACCTTCCCTGCTGTCTTACAGTATGGGATTTTGTGGTTATATACCTTAGCTTTTGGGGTAGGAAGTTGGTGGACAGGAAAACAAGCCAATTTACGATTAACAACTCAAGCTTTACGGACGGTTACTTTATTATTAGTACCGATTAATTTTTTCGCCATGGACAGTTTTCCCCTTTGGTATACTGTTTGGGGATTATTAGGAATGATGGTAGGTAGTTTATCATTAACTGCCTTGACTTTGAAAATTTTTCAGACAAATTCTGAGTCTTCAAACACACCTTTACCTTTATTAAATCATTTAACTTTAACTTATTTACATTGGGGCTGGACTCTCCCAGGAATTCCTTTAATAGCGACTTATATTGGGGTAATTGGAACAACTATTCTCACCTTATTTTCTCCCCATGATACCAGACCAACTCGGAAATTTTTGCCTTTTAGTTTAACCGAGGCAATTATTATTTATGCTTTAGTTATTCTGTTAATTCGGGCAATTTTTATGGCTCATGTTAATATTTTTCAGTTAGGATTAGCCGTGGCCCTTTGTGGTTGGTTAATGGGGTGGAGATCTCCCCCTCAAACGCCTTGGAAATGGGTGGGCAGTAGTTTATTATGTTTAGGGTGGTTATTATCGGTTTTTACTTATCCTTTACAAGCGATCGCAGTTAGTTTTTTAGCCATACTTTGGTTAGGAAAACGCTTAAAAAACAGTTGGTTAAGACGAGATTTTGGCTTGATTTTTCTGATCGGTTTACAAATTCCTTGGTTAATCGGTCGTTTATCTTTCTTATCGGGTTTTTTTGAGGGAATTACCCAGTTTACGGGAACCCAAAGCAATTCTTTGGTTTTACTTAGTTTAGGACTTTTTCCTTACCTAATTTTGATAGTTTTGTCAAGAAAGTTTTTTATTCGGATTCAGCAAAATAATCTGTCTCAATTTAGCGGCAAAATTGCTTTATATTTAGGAATTGGTTTAACCATAATTAGTTTAGTTAATCCTCTATTTAGAACTCTTAATTTAGTGGCTTCTACCTTGATATTAGGTTATGTCACCCAAACTCAAATACCTCGACATCGAGCTTCTGCAAATCTGTTAGCCTTAACAACTCATAGCACTGGATTACTAGGAATACTTTCTATTATAAGCTATTGCTTACCCACCCTAACTATTAGTTTATGGGGAATAATTTTCTTGGGATTAATGCTCCTAGAAAGCCTATTTTCTTTCAGCAATTTTCCTGATAATTCATTATTCTCATTATTAAATAAAAGTGCTTGGGGAATCAGTCTTGTTTTTAGTAGTGTTTCTTATAGTTTATTCTGGTATAATCTCCCCTTTGTCTCTCCTTTTTGGGGTTTAAGTTGGTTAATTGTTCCCTTATTATTAACTGCGATCGCTACTTGGTATCTTCCCCGACGACAACTGGCCAGTGAGTTAAGTGTAGTTGCTTTATCAATGATGCAGGGACTAACTATATTTTTCCCACAAACTCGTTTAATTGGGGTAATAACTTCCACAGGATTAATGTTTATTAATACCCGATATTTACGTCATTGGGTATCAGCAACATTTACCGTTGGCTTTGGGTTAAGTGTCATCGCTGTTTGTTTATATCCCTTGAAATTATCACCGCAACTCTGGATACTTTCAGGCGTAATTGTCACTGGTATTCTTTGGTTGATTCGTCATAGTTTAGCTGATAATTCTGAAGAGTTGGCATTTTTATATACTAAAGTTTTTGATACTTGGGGATATAGTTTGTCTCTAACTTGTTTAGGAGGCTTTATTTATTTTGCTTCTCCTGATCCTTCCACGACAAACAATCTTATTAGCTCTATTTTGTTGATGATAACTGCTGCTTATCGGAGTTGGCAACCATCTTCTACGTCTAATAAATTCCCCCTTTGGTATAGTGTTTTAATCTTAATTATTGCTCCCATTCCTGCCCTAACATTACCCTCATGGGGATGGATAGAATTAGCGATCGCTACCCTATTAATGATTATTCAAACCCAACTAATTAAACAAGTGATTGCCGCAGCCATTACGATTGGATTAGGATTAGGATTGATTTCAGCTTTTTTAGAGAGTATTGGGTTAATATTTTACCATGAATTTTCAATTAATTGGTTATTAATAGGAGCAATTACAATTATTTTGCTGTGGAGTATTCGTCATTTATTTAATCGTCAGCAAGTCTCATTTGCAACTTATTATAATCCTGCTTTAGATGGATGGGCAATGACTTTATTTATCTGTGATTTTAGTACCATTGCCCTCTTAAATAAACCAGTAAATAATCCTGTAATTTTAGCATTAACATTAGGATTAATAATGATAGGAACTACTTACAGAAGTTTGCAAACTCCTCGCACTTCTCCCCTATTATGGCTCAGTGTCATCACAATTTTACTTGTACAAGTATTGATGCCTAATCTGGGATTGATCAGAATTATTAGCCTAGGAATAGGAACAGGATTACTCTTTATTCATACTGTGTATTTAAAGAAAATATTTGCTGCATTTTTAACCGTTGGTATAGGGTTAAGTTGCCTGATTTTAACTTTATGGCAAGGGGTGGAAGAATGGCAAATTAATTCAGTTTCTATCTGGTTATTAGTCAATATTTTGACTCTGATAAGCCTTTGGTTACTGTGGAGTTATTTAAAACAAAAATCTCACCCTTTGGCTAGAATTTATACAACAGCAATTGATGGGTGGGGTATCATTTCATGTAGTTTTGGTCTAGTCGCTTTGACTTTACATTCTATCGCTATTTATTGGCAATATTTATCTCCTTCTCTGGGGTCAATAATAGCAGCATTTTTATTATTAGGAGCGATTATTTATCGCAGTTGGCACCATCCCACTAATTGGACAATTTATACCCTAGGATGGAGTTTAGAATTATTAACAATAGAAGTATTAGGACTCCTAGAAAGCTCTCTCTTTATTCTAGCTATTGCTAATATAATCTTAGGACTTTGTATACAATTTTTAGGAGCATGGTGGCACCGACACACCGGAGAGCAAAACTTGCTCAGTAGTTGGCATATTTTACCCCTATTATATGGGGCATTAGGAACAGCTTTAAGATGGAATTTCTTTAGTAGTTTTACTGGTTTAACGTCCCTTGGTTTAGCCTTAATTATTATGGGAATTGGACGACGTAGAGCAAGATTTAAACCCTTAATCTATGTTGCTATTGCTGTCTTTTCTTGGTCTGCTTATGAATTATTATGGTATCAAATTTATCCCTTACCATTAGGCGATAACTTGTTAAGTATGGCAGCATTAGCAACCACAATTATGTATGTTTATCGCCTCACTTCTGCGGGTTTATCAAGTTATCTTAATCTTAGCCAACAAGAATTAAAAGTTATTGCTCATTTACACTGGATTTTAGGTACTATATTTCTGGGAATATCTCTCTTATATCCGGTGACAACTAATCAATTAATTGGGTTAGGAGCGGGAATATTTTTAAGCCAATATGCTATCTTAGAAGGGCGAAGATTTAGTGATGCTATTTATGGAGAAATATGGGTCTATTTAGGATTAATACAAGGAGGGACAATTGCTGCTTATGCCGCCTTAACGATACCATCTCCTAACTATTTAGACTACTTTTTTGAACGATGGATAGGAACAGCTATTGCTTTATTTGGAGTCGTGGTTTATAGTTTACCTTGGCAACAATGGGGATGGTCTAAAAAACCCTGGAATCTGTTAGCTTATTCTTTACCTTTAATTGGGGTAATTACCAACCTTTCCTCTCTTAATTCAATTACTTTATTAGTTGCTGCTATTTGTTACGGTATTTTAGCTAAAATGAGTTACAAACCCCGTCTACTTTACTTAAGTTTAATTTTAGTTAATGGGGCAATTATTGAAGGGTTTAAATTAGTTTATCAATTCTCAATATCTAGTTATAGTATTTTGTTTGGATTATCTCTTTTATCAATTATTTGGATCGAACCAAATTGTCAAGGAGAAGAAGGCAAAGAATTAAGACATTTTCTCCGTCTAACTGGTACAGGAATTATTAGTGTAGTTTCCCTCTTGTTTTATAGTAAAATAGGTATTCTACCAGGAATTATGAGCATTATTTTGATTTTTCTCGGTTTGTCTTTACAAATTCGTGCTTTTTTATTTACCGGAACGATTACTTTTTTAATCAATGGATTTTATCAATTAGTGGTGTTAAGTTTGACCTATCCTCTGTTAAAATGGATTATCGGTTTATTCGTCGGTTTAATGTTTATTTGGATTGCAGCAAGTTTTGAAAATCGACGCAGTCAATTTAGTACCTTAATTCGTCATTGGATTAGGGAATTTGAGGCATGGGATTAAGCTTTAGCTACTTAATAAGTAATAAGTAAAAAGATGATCTATTTGAAAACAAAAATATTCTTAATAATCCCTTTGCTACTCTGCTTTAAGATGAATGGGAGTCAAGCATTATCTTGGGAATTAGGGAGAGTAAATATTACCACAATTCAAAAATATTATCCTGCTAAAGCGCAATTTTGGGGACGAATTGCCAACGGAGTGAATCAACCCAGTACCGTTACTTTATACCCTAAGAAAAATCAATTATTAGTCATTATTATTTTACCACAAAACTGCGGCAGAATCTTTCAAATAACACAAAATAAAATTACTAAAGTTACTCATACTTGTCCCCATCAAGATAGTGATGAATCCTTAGATTATGTTAACTGGACGGTTGTCCATAATCCCCTGGATAAACAAATCAAAATGATTGCTCCTGCTACCTCAATTGACAATCCTTTATATATTAGAAAACAAGCCTTTTGGTTAATTACTTATTAATAAGTTGAATTGTTCATTATTGTTATATACTTATAAAGTACGGAAATCCGAATCTTGAGGGGGGGACAATCCCAAGGTGAAAATTTAGCTAACATCAGAGATAATCAGAGACGATAGTATATAAACCCTTTCTAACTTAAAACGCTATGACGGTACTTGAAAAAGGCAACATTACCATTCACACCGAGAATATTTTCCCCATTATTAAGAAGTCTCTCTACACCGATCATGAAATCTTCTTAAGGGAGTTAATTTCCAATGCAGTGGATGCCATTTCTAAGCTTAAAATGGCATCTTTAGCGGGGGAAGTATCAGGAGAAATAGCTGAACCAGAAATTGTGATCGCAGTTGATAAAAGCAATAAAACCCTGTCAATTTCTGATAATGGAATTGGAATGACGACTGATGAAATCAAGAAATATATCAATCAGGTAGCATTTTCTAGTGCAGAAGAATTCATCCAAAAATATCAAAAAGATGCCAATGAATTAATCGGACATTTTGGGTTAGGTTTCTATTCTGCTTTTATGGTAGCAAAACAGGTAGAAATTGACACTTTATCTTATAAAGAAGGGTCCCAAGCTGTTCATTGGTCTTGTGATGGTTCCCCTGAATTTGAATTAACAGAATCCTCTCGAACTCAGGTAGGAACAACTATTACTCTCACCTTAATGGATGAGGAAGAAGAGTATTTAGAACCTCAAAGAATTCGTCAGTTAGTGAAAACATATTCAGATTTTATTCCTGTTCCCATTAAGTTTGAAAATGAGTCCATTAACAAACAAAAAGCCCTCTGGAAAGAATCAGCCCAAAACCTCACTGATGAGGACTATTTAGAGTTTTATCGTTATCTTCATCCCTTCCAAGAAGAACCCTTACTCTGGGTACATTTAAACACCGATTATCCTTACCTACTCAATGGCATTTTATATTTCCCTAAACTGCGTCCTGATGTAGATGTTTCCCAGGGACATATTAAACTGTTTTGTAACCAAGTCTTTGTTAACGATCACTGTGAAGAAATTATCCCCGATTTTTTAATGCCATTACGGGGAGTTATTGACAGTCCTGATATTCCCTTAAATGTGTCCAGAAGCGCATTGACCAATCATCGGACAGTTCGCAGTATTGCCAATCATATCGCCAAAAAGATTGCAGATCGTCTCAACTCTATCTATACAGAGACTCCTGAAGAATACATTAAATGTTGGCAAGATGTAGGAACTTTTGTTAAATATGGTTCTCTCAAAGACGAAAAGTTTAAAAAGCAAGTCGAAGATATTCTGATCTACAAAACGACTTATAAAGCTGAAGAAACAGCCCCACAAATTGCAACAGAAACCCCAGAAATTCAAGTTGAAGCAGAAGGGGATGTTTGGCAAGATGTCGAAAAAGAAAATACAGAAAATCAGGGAAAATTTAACTATGAAAAAGCAGGTTATACCACCTTACCTGATTACTTAGAACGGAACAAAGAGCGTCATGAAAATCGGGTATTTTATTGCACCGATACCCAGACCCAAGCAACCTATGTGGAACTCTACAAAAATCAGGGAATAGAGATTCTATTTATGGACTCTTTCATTGACACAAATTACTTTATTCCCTTCCTAGAAAAAGAATATTCTGAGGTTAAATTCTCCCGTGTTGATTCTGAATTAGACAACACATTGTTACAGGAAGATAAGAGTAATGAAATTGTTGATCCCACCACCAACAAAACCCGTAGCGAGCAAATTAAGGAACTGTTTGAAATCGCCTTAAATAAACCCCAAGTCAACATCAAGACTGAAGCACTAAAGTCAGATACTCCCCAAAATACTCCCGCAGCGATGGTATTATTACCAGAAGCGATGAGACGATTTCGGGAGATGATGGCGATGTCTCAACAACAAATTATGGACTTTCCCGAAGAACACGTTTTAGTGATTAATACAACCCATCCTTTGATCGAAAATATCTATCAATTAAGTCAGGGAAGTATTATCCAAGCAGGGGGTGATTCTCCTTCCGCAGAAATGGCTAAAATGCTCTGTCAGCACGTCTACGATTTAGCTTTAATGGCACAAAAAGGACTCGATGCTGAGGGAATGAAATCCTTTGTAGAACGGTCAAATCAAGTGTTAACTCGTTTGACAAAATAATAGACTTGAACTTTTCATAGTAGGGGTCAATGGCCGTTGACCCCTACTTTAAATATGTCCGACTACTTAGGGGTGTATAACAATTAATTTAGCTATAAGTTAAATTTGATACATTTTTATTTTGTTGATCTTAGCTAAAACTAAAGATTTATAAAAGGCTTGTTAAGAGTTAATAAAATTATAGCATTGTATTATTAAGTAATGTAAAGTAATGATTAACTGAATCTAAAAGATCTAGCAAAGTTACTAGGAATTAATGCACAAACCATAAACTCTTAAGTAGAATCTGACTAGCTCTGCTTTAATGCAACCAAAATTTTGTAGCGAAGTCAACAATTCGTTAACAGCAAAATGTGTTTAATAAAGTAATAGGATGCTATGACAGAATCTGTACTTCAGGGACAACTAAAAACCTCAAGAGATCGCCCTCAAATCCAAAAATGGATGGGTCTTCTCGTCTGGAAAATTGCCATCGCCACCCTCTTATTAATGGCCGTTGGTAGTGCCACCAGAGTCATGAATGCGGGCCTCGCTTGCCCAGACTGGCCCCTGTGTTACGGTCAGTTAGTTCCCACTCAACAGATGAATCTCCAAGTCTTTTTAGAATGGTTTCATCGTCTTGATGCGTCCCTCATTGGGTTAAGTACCCTAGCCTTTGTGGGACTCTCTTGGTGGTTTCGCAAAGAACTCCCGAAATGGCTTCCTTGGGCAGCCGTTGGGGCTTTAGGCTTAATTTTATTCCAAGGAGTCTTAGGGGGACTCACCGTTACCCAGATGTTGAGGTTTGATATTGTCACCGCCCATCTTGGTACTGCCCTCCTTTTCTTTGCCACCCTAGTGGTTATTGCCTTGTGTCTTACCCCCTATCAAGGAACAGCCACCGCCGGAAAACTGCGATGGGTAGGGATGACAGCAGCTATTTTAGTTTATATCCAGTGCTTATTAGGGGGATTAGTGGGTTCCCGTTGGGCTCTCCATCAATGTTTTGGGGACTCTCAACTCTGCGCCGTCATGAATAGCCACATTATCGGTGTTTTTCCCGCAACGATCGCCAGTTTAACGGTTGTTTTTCTGGCGTGGCGTACTCCGGCCCTTCATCCCCACCTCAGAAAATTAGCTTGGGTTGTGGGTGGTGTGGTTGTCCTACAAGTGCTGTTAGGGGTTGCCACCTTCTATTTACACTTACAAGTTGAACCCTTAACCGTCACCCACCATATCGTCGGGGCCGCCCTATTTGGCACCTTAGTCGCCTTGACAACCCTAGCTATCCGCGATACATCAAGGAACATTCAATCCCTTGGTAATTCCTAACTTGATCAACTAACAGAATTTGGTGTGAATTTAATGATTGGGACTGATGCTGTCCGTCGTAACGAAAACTTTCTACAAGTGGTCAAAAGTTACTATCAACTGACCAAACCGAGGATTATTCCTCTCTTACTCATCACCACCGCAGCCTCTATGTGGATTGCTGCGAAAGGCGAAGTAGACTCCTTTCAACTGTTTATTACCCTGATTGGGGGAACCCTGGCTGCCGCTTCGGCCCAAGTAATGAACTGTATTTATGACCGAGACATTGATTATGAAATGTTACGGACTCGGGCCCGCCCTATCCCCTCAGGCCGCGTCCAGTCCCGTCATGCCTTCATTTTTGCCATGATCTTAGGGGTTCTTTCCTTTAGCCTCTTTCTCATTTATATCAATCTTCTCAGTGGCTTATTAGCCATGTCCGGCATTGTTTTTTATATGCTGGTTTATACCCACCTACTGAAGCGCAATAGTCCCCAAAATATTGTTATTGGTGGGGCCGCAGGTTCCATTCCTCCCCTGGTTGGTTGGGCCGCCGTTACCGGAGATTTAAGCTGGGCCCCTTGGATCTTATTTGCCATCATTTTTCTTTGGACTCCCCCCCATTTTTGGGCTTTGGCTTTGATGATCAAAGATGATTATGCTCAAGTCAATGTGCCGATGATGCCTGTGGTAGAAGGGGAAGAATCTACCGTGCGCCAAATTTGGGTGTATACCTTATTAGTTATCCCTTGTACCTTTCTTTTGGTCTATCCTCTGGGGGTTTCCGGTGGTATCTATGGTATCATTGCCCTGGTGTTAGGGGTCATGTTCCTCAAAAAAACCTGGCAATTGAAACAAGCTCCCTTTGATCAAGATAAAGCGCGATCGCTGTTTAAATTTTCGATCCTCTATCTGATGCTGTTATGCACAGGAATGGTGGTAGATAGTCTCCCCGTGACTCATCACGTGATTACAGCCATGGGAGGCCATTTCAACACCTTGGTGAGTTTGCTGCCCCTATAATGGGTAACAGAAAAAACTGTAGGGGCAATTCATGAATTGCCCCTACCAGAAACAGAGTAATATATTAAAATTTCCTTAATTGAGAACTCGAATACTAACGGGAATTCTGCCCGATTTTAAAGAACCAATCGCTCTAAACGCCCCTTGAGACAAATCAATACTACAACGACAGCGGTCTACAATACGGACAATCACACTTTTTCCTGTTCTTCGATTTGTAACTTTCACTTTAGTACCAAAGGGCAATGAGGGATGAGCCGCCATGGGTTGATGATTACTGAAGCGCACTCCTGACGCTGTTTTTTGTCCATGATGGCCAGAAGAATAATAAGTGGCCGTTTGAGCCTGTGCAGGGATAGCTGTCAACGCTATCATCAAGGTGGCTAGGTAAAACTTTTTCATGAGATTAAACTCCTCACGGCACAACTGAGTCTAGGCTAATATACCTAGTTATTTCATTTTTGTCTAGTTGACTGTTTGTTCAACCCTGATTTTGTCTTCAACCTAATCTTTTAATTGAGTGCATCAAACCTTTTTTTAAAAGCCTAAAATTAGCCCAATGTTTAATTATTTAACGCAAATCTCCCATTTACCCTCTCTATATCATAAATTAGTTACCATAAAGACCTTTAAGGCTTCTCGCCTGCCATTTTTGGGTTTATCCGTTTTGGCAATGAGTTCTATGATTGCTTGTCATCATCAATCTGCTTCTGTTCCCATTGAGTCATCAATCATGACAGGGGATACGGTAGAAATTGTACAACAGGGAATTGAAAAAAGCCGTCAGGGGGATTATAAAGCAGCCTTAGCCGACTTTAATCAAGTTATTGCCGAAAATCCCCAAGATATTAACGCTTACTATAATCGAGGTTATGTTTATAGTGGTTTAGGAGAATTTGACAAAGCCTTGGCTGATTTTAGTCAAGCCCTGAAATTAGATCCCCAAATGGGAGAAGCTTATGTCAACCGAGGCAATGTCTATTTACAATTAGGCCAAGATAAAAAAGCGATCGCTGATTACGAAAAAGCCCTAAAAATCAACCCCAATGATGCCTTTGCTCAAAATAATTTAGGACTCGCTCACCTCAACTCAGCAAGTCCCGAATTAGCCAAAATTGACTTTACTGAAGCGGTTAACCTTGATCCCAACTACGGAGAAGCCTATTTTAATCGGGGGTTAGCTTTTGTCGATCTCGGCCTTCCTCAACAGGCGATCGCCGACTTTCAAAAAGCTGCCCAAATTTGGCAAGAACAAGGAGAGGAAACCTCGGCTCAAGCGGCACTAGAACAAATTAACGCCCTAAAAAGCGTAAATAATTCATCTCAAACCCCTTGAAATAGTTGGGAAACAAGGGGGTAAGATAGAGAATGGATATTTCCTTGATTGAGGTCAATGACTGAAAGCGTTACCCCTTGTTCCGATGAAACCGTAGAAATCATCAAATCTCGGTCAAATCCCGTTGAAGATGCGTTAACAGAAAGTATTAAAACCTTGGGGTTAAATCAGATTCAACGCCATGTCTTTCTCTGTGCAGATCAAACAAAACCCAAATGTTGTCCAAAAGATGTTAGTCTCGAAGCTTGGGACTATCTTAAACGCCGCTTGCAAGAATTAGGACTCGATCAAGTCACTCCAGAAAAACCTAGCTGTATTTTTCGCACGAAAGCGAATTGTTTACGGGTTTGCATGGCCGGGCCAATCTTGGTGGTTTATCCTGATGGGGTTTGGTATCGTCAAGCCACCTCAGAAGTCATTGAAAAAATTATCCAGGAACATCTCATTGGCAATAAAATAGTAAAGGAATATGCTTTTTTGACTCATGTACTACCAGAAGCAATTCTCAAGGAGTCTGAGTCAGAAACCCTGGAAATTAAGTCAATGTCTCTGGATTATGAGGGAAAAGACCAGGAAAATTCATAAAGCTTTACCAAAACAACAATGACGGGTCAAGATTGATTTAACATAGTCTTAACCCCCTTAATTACTCCTCAAGCAATTCTATTACCAGAATCTCCATCATAAGTTTAACTGAGAAAACGAATGTCACCCCTTAAAGAAAACTCCCAAAAAGATAATAAACATTTACTGTTAGTTGACGATGATCCTAACTTGATTTTGCTGGTGAAAGATTATCTCGAATTTCAAGGGTATGAAGTTACCACAGCCGAAAATGGTCAAGAAGCCCTAGATCTCTTGAGCAAACAAGTTCCTGATATGATCATCTGTGATGTGATGATGCCAGAAATGGATGGTTATGCTTTAATTGAAAAGATCAGACAAGATGCCCGCACCAGTTGGGTTCCGGTCATGTTTCTTTCGGCAAAAGGCCAAAGTCAAGATCGGGTGAAAGGCTTAAATACTGGGGCTGATGTCTATATGGTCAAGCCTTTTGAACCTGAAGAATTAGTAGCCCAAGTTGAGTCATCTCTAAAACAAGCAAGCCGACTGATGCGCCATAGAAACACAATTTCTTTTGATGAGAGTACCAGAATTCAAGTTCCTAGTAATGTTGAGTTAACCCCAACGGAGTTAAAAGTGGTTCAGTTAGTGGCCCAAGGGTTATCAAATCGAGATATTGCTGAAAAATTGAGCGTGAGTCAACGTACCATTGAAAGTCATGTCTCGAATATGCTTAACAAAACCAATCTTCACAACCGGACAGAATTGGCCCGTTGGGCGATTGAAAGTAATATGGCTTAGGGATAATTATAGACTTCTTGCAAAAGTATACCCCATGGAAAAGGCAAAAGTAGGGGTCAACGGCTGTTGACCACTACTTGCCTCCACCCATATCCTCATCTTAATGTGTGGTGCTGTATTGTTTATTTTCAAGGGACAAGTTAACCCAACTTCTGCAAGAAGTCTGACGAATAGTGACAAAATTTGCTATTCTAGTATTGATGCTGGTGTAGCTCAGTGGTAGAGCAGCTGATTTGTAATCAGCCGGTCGCAGGTTCAAATCCCGTCACCAGCTTTAATTTGTTACATTTCTCATGCAAGTATTTACATAAAACAGTAAAAAGTAAAGAGAACAGTTAAGTGATAGTAGGGTGGGCAATACCCACCCTCCCAATTATGCTAAGGCTAACTGCTTTTTCTTGTCTTCAAGGGGTGCAGTTAAAGCATCTTCTAGGTCGGCTTTTCCTAACTTTTCTTCCAAGATTTTTAGCACTTCTCGTCCAAAATCATTGGGGTTTTGTTGCCATGCTTGTAAGCAAACTTCCCCAAAAAATGATCCCAAGGGTTCAGGGTTCCATAAGAGTTTTTTCGCTGTCCAAGGCATTAAACTCATGGGGTCATATCCTGGTTTAAGGATGTTATGTTCAAAGGCATATTCTTCTAAATGGGTATGAGGTTGTAACCCAATGAAGAAGATTGCAGGTTCAACTTTATGCACCCCAAAAATCGATTCTAATTCTCGATGATAAGCAATGGTTTGACGAATAGTCTCGTAAGTTTCATCAATGACATTAAAGGAATAATTGACTGAAACTAAATCATTAAATCCTGCTGCTTTTAAGTCCCGACAATTTTGTAAAACCGTCCGTAAATTATAGCCCATTCGCATCTTACGGACTAATTCTTGTGAGCCGCTAGTGATACCAATTTCAAAATAATTCATCCCCGTTTTTGCCATCAAATCACACAAATTTGGGGTTAAATTATCTGCCCGAATATAAGCTGCCCAATGAATATCGGTCATCCCAGACTCAAGGATTTTTTCTAATAATTCCTCTGCATCTTTAATAAACTTACGGGCGGGAATAAATTGAGCATCCGTAAACCAAAAATTACGAATTCCTCGGTCATAAAGTTGCCGTATTTCCTTAACAACTTCATCAGCCGGATTAATACGAACTTGTTTACCCTCAACAACAGTATAAACACAGTAACAACAATTATGAGGACAGCCGCGCTTGGTTTGTACCCCAATATAAAAGTCATTCTCTTGGAAATAATAACTAAATTCTGGCCAAATCTTTTCGATATAATCGTAGTTACAAGCCGTCTTTTCTAAGGGGGTTGGGGCTTCATGAATTAGCCGCTTACGAGGTTCTTTTTCCCCGACCACGTAACATCTTTCGTCAGAAAAATCTTGATCCCGTAATAATTTTTCGAGTAAAGTTTCCCCTTCTCCTACTGATACAATTGTCTGATTAGGTAGCTGAGTTCTTAACTGTTCATAAAACACACTCACAGCCCCACCTCCAACCACTAAACGCGCTTCTGGATGATATTGTTTCGCCCTGGTTAGTCCTCGTCGAATTAGCCCCAAGTTACGCCATAACTCGCCATAATAAGCTGTTGTCACCTTTAAACCACCTAAAGCACCTCTGAGACGAATTAAGGGGTTATGAGCGTAATAAAATTCAAAGGCATTTTGTAAGGGGTTGCCTCCCCGTCCCCCCACTGGCGCATAAATTTGAATATCTCGCCAAGAAAAAACGAGTAAGGTGGGCTTAAATTCATCAATACAGTTATCTAAAGCTTTTTTGAAGTCTAAGGGGGGAACTGTCCCTAAATCAAAGATTTTTTGCTCAATATCGGGAAATAACTTATGAACGTGATCCGAGAGATAAACAACACCAATGGGAAAAATGGGGTTACAGGGAAGGCGGCAGTAGAGAATGCGCTGTGCTGTGGTCATGGTTATCTTAAGAGTGTGATGGGCCAGATGGTCTTGTCAAAAGGCGATCGCTTTGAGTTCTGTTACAATCCTAGAGAGCGATCCCCGCTTTTGTAAACTTATTTTTCTTTTCTCAGTTAACTGAGAATTTGTAATATATCTTAACTTTAACGAGATTTTAAAAGACTCGCAAGGGAATGCTTGAAGAGATGATCGGGGTTTAGTGGCAACTCATATACTTTTTAGATATTTTTGACTAAACCTGATTGAGCCTTATATTTTCTGGCCATTGTATCATACTACGTCGTAATATTGCATCTCTTGTAAGAAAAATATTGAATGTAATATTGATTACAGCTAACGGGGATCACGGAGTGTTAGGGTATAGAGGAAATGAACAATCAGAACTCACATTGCCTCAATTACTATGGCTCAGATCCTTGATCCCATCCCAACTGGGCAAAGGAATGCACTCCTTTGCTGCTATGTAAACGCAACGAATCAAATTCAAGTTGTTCGGATTACCAATCTTCCTAAGTGGTATTTTGAGCGTGTTGTTTTTCCCGGACAACGGCTTGTGTTTGAAACTTTACCAAAAGCACAATTAGAAATTCATACAGGAATGATGGCTAGTGCTATTCTTTCTGATACTATCCCTTGTGAACGTCTTTGCATAAATGATGGGGGTAATGAAGAAATGGAAGATGAAGCGATGACTGTTTCTGCCCCCACTGATAAGAAACAAACCATACAAACGAGTGATACATTCACTCATTACAAAGTTTCTACTTTAAAAGCTGCATTAGTTTAGAAAGTCGCATAACGACAATCAATCATTGACAAAATCTAGCTGAGGTTGCCCCTATAGGGGCAATTTTTTTTAGTCAGAAGTAAAAAGGAACTGGTGTACAATAATAACTATTAACTATTAATTATCAACTATGAATTTACCTTCTTTTTTATGGCTTTGGAAAATTGCAGCTTGGTCAATGGGTTTATCCTTATTTGCATACCTTTTATTAGGAATATCAGGAGGATGGATGTTTTATCGGCGAAAGACTCAAAGTTCTCCTCCTTTATGGTTGCGCCCTGTTCATTATGTGATTGGGGCGATTATGGTTATGTTAGTGTTATTATTGTTAGTCATTGGTTTAGTTGGAACATTAGGTCATTATGGTAGTTTAGGTCATTCTTATCATTTAATTGCTGGCTTAGTTACGGTTATTTTAGTCTTAATTTCTGCCACAGCAGCCAGCCAAATTAGTCCAGAACGTCCTAGAATGAGAATGGTACATATTGGCACTAATATTATTTTATTTTTAAGCTTTGCTTTAGTTAGTTTATCAGGTTGGTCTGTGGTTCAGAAATATTTACCTTAAAGTTGAAGCTTAAGACTGTTTAAAATATTTATCAATAAACGTTTAAGGTAAGTTAAACTGTTTTAAAACTTCGGGTAAGTCTTGACGGGGAATAATTCCTTTAAAATAGGTAAAAGGTTATACAAAATATTTCCAGATACTTTACTAATTTTTCTTTCATTCCAGAGTTGTTTGACGAGTTTATGAACTTCCCATGAGGGTAAATTTATCTATATTTTTCATAGTAACTGATTTTATCTGGTTTTATTTAGGCAGATTAGGAGCTTATTCTAACATAATTGTCTCTTTTCATGTTAGCGGTTTTATTCGTTGGTTAGTTCGAGGAGGAAATCTTAAACCTTGTAAGCATTCAGCTATCAGCCGTCAGCCATCAGCTTAAAACTAACGCAAAGATAAGGAGGATTTAACATTGAGAAACTTTAGAGAATTGAAAGTGTGGGAAAAAGCTCATCAGCTTACTTTATCTGTCAGTGAACTTGAATATCACCTGTTACTTGCTTATGATCTTAAGTTACTCGAAGCCAAAAACGATGAATCCCTATCATCGAAAGTGACTGAGATTAAACGAATGCTTACCGCTTTCATTCAAAAGCTGAATACTGAACGCTGACGGCTGAATACTTACTAAACCTTAGCTTTGCGCTCTATTTAGTTATTTGCCTTAAAATAAAAATAATTACACTTATCATTAATCTCAATGCCACTCACTCAAGAAACCTTATTAGGAAAATCTGTAGACGAATTAACCACCTGGGTAAAACAACAGGGACAACCCGCATATCGAGGCAAACAACTCCATCAATGGTTGTATGAAAAAGGAGCGCGATCGCTGACAGAAATCTCTGTCTTCCCCAAAACTTGGCGGGAAGAATTAAGTGATTATCCCATCGGACGATCAAAAATTGCTCACCGAACCATTGCCCCTGATGGTACAAGGAAATACCTCTTAAGTTTAGCAGATGGTTTAATCATTGAAGCGGTTGGCATTCCCACCTCAAAACGCTTAACAGTTTGTGTATCTTCCCAAGTGGGTTGTCCGATGAATTGTGATTTTTGTGCAACAGGAAAAGGAGGATATGAAAGAAATTTAACCTGTGCCGAAATCGTCGATCAAGTATTAACTGTTCAAGAAGACTTTCAACAAAGAGTAAGTCATGTTGTTTTTATGGGAATGGGAGAACCTTTATTAAACATCAAAGATGTAGTGAAAGCTGTCAAAATAATCAATCAAGATGTGGGAATTGGCCAGCGATCGCTTACTATTTCTACGGTAGGTATTCCCCAAAAAATCTTACAACTTGCTCATTATCAATTACAAATAACTTTTGCTGTCAGTCTTCATGCTTCTAACCAAGCTTTACGGGAAGAATTGATTCCTGGGGCTAAACATTATACCCTGGGAAAATTGTTAGCAGACTGTCGAAAATATGTTGATATTACAGGGCGACGGGTAACATTTGAATATGTTTTATTAGGGGGGGTAAATGATTTACCAGAACACGCCATTGAATTAGCAAATCACCTCAAAGGGTTTCAAAGTCATGTGAATTTAATTCCCTATAATCCCATTGCAGAAGCTGATTATCAACGACCAGATGAACACAGTATTCAAAAATTTATGCAACTCTTACAAGAGCGTAGAATTGCCGCCAGTGTTCGTTATTCGAGGGGTTTAGAAGCGGATGCTGCTTGTGGGCAATTACGCACATCTCGTCATGAAGTTGGAAGCATATAAAATTTGTAGGGTCGAACAGTCTTCGACCCTTAAGGGTTAAGCTATAGGAACTAAGCCTGGGTAGCCAGGCTTAAAATTAGGCTGTGTAGACAGCCTTTGTGCTTATAGAATAAGGCTTTAGCCTGTATTCATTTATTAATTTTACATGGCAAGTTCCGTGCTACTGCTATTCTTTAGAAGAAGTGAAAAGTAATATCCAAGAAGCTATCGAACTTTATTTATCGACTTTGACTGATGAAGAAAAGCAAAAGTTACTCACTCAAGAAATTCTCACTAATATCAGGAAATAATAGCTAATTCAAGATGTTTTAAAGCAGTTTCTAAGTCATCATTAACAATCGTTTTATCAAATTCTTGACTTACTTCTAACTCCTCTTTAGCCCGATCAAGACGACCCATCATTGCTTCTTCTGAATCCGTTCCTCGACCCCTCAAACGGCGTTCTAATTCAGCAAAAGAAGGAGGCAAAATAAAGATTCTCAAAGCATCAGGAAATGTTTGTTTAATGGCTTTAGCACCGATTACTTCTATTTCTAAAAGTACGGTGTTCCCTAGGTTGATTTGTGATTCAACCTTGGCGCGGGGTGTTCCGTAATAATTCCCCGCATATTCAGCCCATTCGAGTAATTCGTTTTGCTGAATCATTTTTTCAAAATCGGCACGAGGGAGGAAATAATAATCTTTCCCGTCAATTTCTCCAGAACGAGGAGAACGAGTAGTTGCAGAGACAGACAAATATAAGTCAGGGTGACGCGCCAATAAAGCGCGAACCAACGTCCCTTTACCCACACCACTCGGCCCAGTTAATACAATAAGCTTTCCCGATGCCATGAGATTACCAGTGAATTAGTAAATTAGTTACTATTAGCAGTAGCTTCCTTGCTAACCACAAAACGATGGGCCACCGTTTCTGGTTGGATAGCTGATAAGACAACATGACTAGAATCAGTCATGATCACCGCACGGGTACGACGGCCATAGGTGGCATCAATCAACTGTCCGCGTTCGCGGGCATCGCTGATAATCCGTTTAATCGGGGCTGATTCTGGGCTAACAATTGCAATGACCCGATTCGCAGACACAATATTACCAAACCCAATATTGATGAGTTGTATACTTTCCATAATGATTAGCGGCTATGCCGTGTGAGAAGTAATTAAGTAACTACCATTCCTATGGTATCGCTTAAAATCAAGACTTACAACGTTAAAACTCAAATAACCCTCTATTTTTTAGTTTCTTTTCAGCTTTTTCTCATATTTCTTCCACGATTGTCTACACTTGTCCATACATCTGGGAAGATATCGACCAAGACTTTAGGGATAAACCCTCCGTGGTTGCTTTAACTTATGGATTTTAAACCGTTTTTAAAGCAATTGCGCTAATTTCTGAGATAAAGCTTCTGGACTAAACTGGTCTAACGTCTCTTGTCGTAACCATTCCCCGTGACACCGTTGATCATTGCCTTGCAGGATTTCGAGACATCCTTGGGCAACCGCATCAGAATCACGATGGGGAACTCGCCAGCCTAATTTTCCATCTTGCAGGGGATCAGCTGAACCGTCAGCATCTCCTGACAAAACGGGAATTCCACAGGCCATGGCTTCGAGATAAACAATGCCAAATCCCTCTTGTGAAGGCATGATATAGGCATCGGCAACCCGATAATGGTTCGCTAGATCTTCGTTAGGGACAAAACCCGCAAAGATAACACGATCGCCCACTCCTAGAGCTTTGGTTAATTGTTCTAAGCGAGGGCGATCATCCCCTCGACCAATTATCAGATACCTAATATTAGGAAAAGATTGTAAAATTTTCGGTAATGCCCTGATGGTAACGTCAACCCCTTTATAAATATCCCCTGACCATAATCGCGCCACTGTCATTAGTATTTTAGCATCTTTTAGATCATATTTTTCTATCAATTCAATGGGTTTTTTTCCTGGGGTAAATTGATTACCATCAACGATGCAAGGCAAAATCTCAACTGTTTTGGGATCAATATTATTAGCTTGGCATAAACAATCTCGACTATAGCGACTAATTGTCCAAATTGCCTCAGCATTTTGTAGAGCTTTTTGTTGTTGTGGAGGTAGGGGTTTCCAGACTTCTTTGCCATAGGTTAAAACTGTATAGGGAATACCCAAGGGTTGACAAAAGAATTGAATTAGTGGGGCTAAATTAATATGACCACAAAAAACTTTTTTCGGACGTTTCTGAATTAAATGAATCAGTAAGGTATAGGCTAGTTTTATCCTTCCTTTCCAGGGAGGAAGGGTTTTGAGATAGTGAAAATTAATTAATTCAGTGCTAAAAGGATTATGGCAATCTGGGGAATCTCTTAATAAGAAAATATCGGTTTTTGCTAGTTTTGATGATTGCTTAATTAAAGATAAGTAAGCTTGTAAGATATCTTTAACATAAGCTTGTATTCCCCCTTCTTGGGAGAAGATTTCTAAGAAAACAAAACTGTAATGATCAGGATTAGACATTTTTAACATTTTAAAAAAGCTTTAAAAAATTTCATTGATAACTAAATTATCTCGATGAATAATAGTTTCTGCTCCACTATACCCTAATAATTGCGGAATTTTATCAGAATGATTTCCCTTTATTTTATCAATTTCTCCACTATTATAATTCACAATACCCCTGGCAATTTCTTGACCTGTTTCATTACATAATTCCACAGAGTCTGACGCTTCAAATTCTCCTTCTACTTGGAGAACTCCGGCCGCTAATAAGGACTTACCTCCTTGACAAATAGCGCGAACGGCTCCCTTATCTAAGTATAGTTTTCCTGTGGGCAAAAGTCCATAGGCGATCCAACGTTTGCGAGCATTATCATGTTTAGGTTGAGGTTCAAATTGAGTACCAATATTTTCCCCTTGGATAATTTTAAGTAGATTTTCGGGGTATTTGCCATGAGTAATAACCGTCCTTACTCCTGCTCCTGTGGCAATGCGGGCCGCTGTTAATTTAGTGGACATTCCTCCCGTTCCCCATTGTGACCCTTTATCCCCTGCTTTTACTTGTAATTGAGCAAATTCGCTACTATTCACCAGGTCAATAGGTTTAGCATCAGGAACAACACGGGGATCAGCAGAATAAAGTCGATCTACATCCGTTAATAAGAATAACCAATCAGCTTTAATTAAACTAGCAACTAAAGCAGAAAGGGTATCATTATCCCCAAATTTTAACTCTTCAATTGCCACTGTATCATTTTCATTAACAATGGGAATTACCCCTAATTCTAAGAGAGCTTCAAAGGTGTTTTTAACATTAACATAACAGTTCCGATCTATTAATTCTCGTCGGGTTAATAAAACTTGGGCAATGGGTTGTCCCAATGTACTAAAAAGGTCATCATAGACGCGAATTAAACGTCCTTGGCCGACAGCCGCAACCGCTTGTTTAACCGCAATTTTTTTGGGCCTTTCTTTTAAATTTAAACGACCACAACCAACCCCAACAGCACCGGATGAAACTAACACTAAATGATGACCTAATTGCCGTAATTGGGTCAAGGTTTCCACTAGAGATGCAATGGTGGATAAAGCTAATTTTCCTGTCTCTGGTTGAGTCAGACTAGAAGTACCAATTTTAACGACAAGGGTAGGTTTATTATTCATGCTATTCGGGAAAAAGTCTATAATAAAAAGGGTTTTAGATTATAATTATTCTGCTGCCCGTAAAGCTGCTCCAATTAGACCAATATCAGGATTTAAAATGATATGAACAGGTATTTGATTTAATAGGGGAGTCATTCGACCTTTGGATTGAAATGCTCTCATAAAGTCTCCATTTTTCATCAAAGGTAATATTTTAGCAGCAATTCCTCCCGCTACATATAGTCCCCCATAAGGTAATAATTTTAAGGCAAGATTACCTGCTTCTGCTCCATAAGCTTCAATAAATATTTTCATCGCCTGTTGACATAAAATATCATCTTTCTCTAGGGCAGCTTTGGCAACTTCAGCAGAAAGATCAAGACTTTTTTCTCTTGCCCAAGTTTGATATATTTGTTTTAAAATGGGTGATTCTTGTTCGGGGTTTTTATGGCGTAAAAATTGATAAATTGCGGCAATTCCTAATCCTGAAACAACCCGTTCTACTGATACTCTAGATAATTGATATTTGTCTTGAATATAGGTTAATAATTCAAATTCCAAGGGAGTACGGGGAGGAAAATCAGCATGAGAACCTTCTGAGGAAAATACCTCATATTTTCCGGTGGATAAAGGGACAAGAAACCCTTCCCCTAACCCGGTTCCTGCTCCTAAAACAGCGATAGGAGATTTGGGGTTTGGTTGAACATCTTGTAGGGTGTATAAATCCTCTTTTGTTAAGCCTAGAATACCATAACCAATGGCAGCAAAATCATTAATGAGACTTACTTGATTTAAAGATAGTTCTTGTTGTAAGCGATCACCACTTAATGACCAGTTTAAATTAGTTAATTCTGAAGTATTATTAACCACTGGGCCGGCAATTCCAAAACAAGCATTTTTAACGAATATTTCTTGATTTAATTGTTTCTGAGCATTGGTATAAAATTGTTGTACAATCGGGACAATATCTGGAAACTTTTGACTAGGATAAGATTGTTGATGTAAAGTAGTTAATTGGGGTAAATTATACTCGTTTGTTGATGTTTCTAGAACAACAAGACGTAAAATAGTTTTTGTTCCCCCAATGTCTCCCGCTAGGATCATTGTCATGATTGGTTAGACTCCTTATTTCATATTTATTCGTATCATTAAATTAGCATTATTTGGTAAAATAATCCTTATCTACTTTCTAAATATCACAAAATCAAACTAGGGTAGCCTCAATCTTAGAATCAATTAATAATTCATAATTTCTTTGCTTCATTAATCCAAGCTTGAATCATATCAGGAGACGGACATAAATCTTTGCGTTGTAGAGTCGCAACCTGTAATTTCAGAATTTGTCGGTGTAAGAAAGAAACAGGGGTTTCTGCTAACTGTTTGGTTGAGATGATACCTGAGTGTAAAATAAGTCCACAATAATTGCATCCTACCGTGGGAACCCTCGCTAAATCTGCTAAGGCTACCCATTTACTAATTAATTGTACGGGAGATTTTAATTGATTAGCTAAGGCTTGTTTTTCTGTTGGGTTTTTGGCATGATTAAGTAAAGATTGAGTTGTGTTAATTCCTAGGGCTTTTAATTGCTCTTGTTCTGATTTACTTAATCCTGGTAACTGTTCAATATTCCAATAAGAAGGTTTCATAATATCAGATGAATAAATTAGATTGATGATCGGGGCAATTCATGAATTATCCCTACTCTTAATTAAAATTTCCCAATTCAAAACAGCGATCGCTCCTAATCCAGACCCCAAACACGGTAAGGTAAGAGTGGGGTGAAATTACTGAGCAACCATGAACGCAACAAACGATATTATCATCATAGGCGGTGGCATCATCGGAATGGCGATCGCAGTGGATCTGAAACTGCGAGGGGCCTCTGTCACTGTTTGTAACCGTAACTTCCCCCAAACTGCCTCCGTAGCAGCAGCAGGAATGTTAGCCCCTTATGCGGAAGAATTACCCTCTGGCCCATTGTTAGACTTATGTTTAAAGTCCCGTTGGTTATATCCTGAATGGGTGCGGAAACTGCAAGATCTCACCGGACTCGATCTCGGTTACAATCCTTGTGGTATCTTGGCCCCTGTCTATGACTTACCCTCTGTCGAATTACGCAACAATTCTAAGTCCCAATGGCTAGATAAAACCGCCATTCGTCTCTATCAACAAGGGTTAGGGGATGATGTGGTAGGAGGTTGGTGGTATCCTGAAGATGGACAAGTAGACAACCGCCAAGTAGTTCAAGCTCTACGTCAAGCAGCCCAACAATTAGGGGTTGATCTTCGTGATGGCGTAACCGTTAATAACCTACAACAAAAACAGGGCAAAATTACCAGTATTTTAACGAACCAAGGGGAATTAGAAGGCAAAACCTACATTATTGCCAGTGGATCTTGGGCTAGTCAAATTTTACCCCTGCCCGTGCGTCCCATCAAAGGGCAAATGTTAGCCGTGAGGATGCCGCAACACCCCAATGAACCCTATCCCCTACAAAGGGTTTTATACGGGCCACAAACCTACTTAGTACCCCGACAGAATGGACGTTTGATCATCGGGGCCACCTCTGAAGATGTGGGATGGACTCCCCATAATACCCCCCAAGGGATCGAAACCTTGATTAAACGGGCCACGAGATTGTATCCTGAAATGGCAGATTGGCCCATCGAAGAATTTTGGTGGGGTTATCGTCCCGGTACTCCCGATGAATTGCCCATTTTAGGTCAATATGGCTGTGATAACTTAATTTTAGCCACTGGCCATTATCGCAACGGTATTTTATTGGCCCCTGTGACAGCATCTCTGATTGCTGATTTAGTCATTAATCAAAAAGCTGATCCCTTACTCGATAATTTTAAAGGCGATCGCTTCTATACTCAACCTTCCCCCCAACCCCTATCTATGACCACTTTTAACCATTATGCGGTTCCTAAAGCCATGAATGGCAATAACGGAACCTCTCACCTTCCTGCTACTGATGATTATTTAATCATTGCGGGGCGCAAATTTCACTCGCGGTTGATGACAGGGACGGGTAAATATCCTAGCATCCCCATTATGCAGCAAAGTGTGGTGGCCAGTGGGTGTCAAATCGTTACCGTAGCAGTGAGGAGAGTCCAAACTAACGCCCCTGGCCATGAAGGGTTAGCAGAAGCGTTAGATTGGGGTAAAATTTGGATGTTGCCCAATACGGCTGGTTGTCAGACAGCAGAAGAAGCCATCAGGGTGGCCCGTTTAGGTCGAGAAATGGCGAAATTATTGGGCCAGGAAGACAATAATTTTGTCAAGTTAGAAGTGATACCCGATGCTAAATATTTGTTACCTGACCCCATAGGAACCCTAGAAGCTGCTGAAAAGTTGGTTAAAGAGGGTTTTGCTGTACTTCCCTATATTAACGCCGATCCCCTTTTGGCCAAGCGGTTAGAAGAGGTAGGATGTGCTACGGTGATGCCATTAGGTTCGCCTATTGGTTCGGGCCAAGGCATTCGTAATCAGGCTAATATTGCCATTATTATCGAAGAAGCGAAGATTCCCGTCGTTGTTGATGCGGGAATCGGAACCCCAAGTGAAGCCTCCCAAGCAATGGAAATGGGGGCAGATGCGGTGTTAATTAATAGTGCGATCGCCTTAGCCCAAAATCCCGTTATCATGGCTAAAGCGATGGGAATGGCTACAGAAGCAGGAAGACTCGCTTATTTAGGGGGACGAATACCCGTTAAAGAATATGCGATCGCTAGTTCTCCTTTAACGGGAACGGTTGTTTAATTCCTAGGGGTCAACAGTAGTTGATCCCTATATTGATGGTTAATTCAGGAGAAAAATAAGTCATGTTAAAACTTTATGGTGGGAAAATTTCACGAGCAACAATTGTTCAATGGTATTTGGAAGAATTAGGAATTCCTTATGAATTTGTTCTCTTAGATATGCAAGCAGGAGAACATCGTCAACCAGAATTTTTAGCCATTAATCCTATGGGCAAAGTTCCGGCCATTGTCGATGGGGATTTTACCCTGTGGGAGTCTGGGGCAATTTTACTTTATCTAGCCGAAAAATACGGTAAATTACCCCAATCTATCGAAGAAAAAAGTATTGTTTATCAATGGGTATTATTTGCCAATTCTTCTTTAGCAACTGGGTTATTTGTGGAAGCAAACAGAGAAAGAGAAACTCCTAAATTATTATCAGCTTTAGAGCAATTTTTAGCTAATAATTCCTACTTAATGAACAATGAATTTACCGTTGTTGATGTTGCTGTGGGGTCAGTTCTTACCTTTGCTCAATTTATGTTAAAGATGAACTTTAATGAATATCCTGCTGTGGCAGAATATGTTAAGCGAATGATGGAACGTCCCGTCTTTGCAAAGGTAATGGGACAGCCAAACCCCACAAATTAACCGATATTCTGGTAAAAAATGAGGAGTGTTAATCATGGATAAAGATACAAAATTTGCCTTATTGGTGATCGGTTTACCCTTAGTGGGATTAGTGTATTGTGGGCTGATTATTGCCTTTTTAATGAATAATTCTTTTGGTCGTCAACATCCTTTATTCACGGGATTTATTGTGATGTTTGTTCCCTTTGTCATAGCTGCGACGACTTGGATAAAAGCTTCTGCTAAAGCTTACAAAGAACATGAATTAAATAAATCTCGCTAACTTTAACCGTCCCTTGGCGGATTTATAACACCTTTTCTATGCGGCTTTTACTACTTTAAAATATCCTCTGAATCATCTCTTAATTTAAAATACCAGTAAAGATTAGCAACGGTTAAATCTGAAGCGATTTGTAAATTCGATGAAGCTAAAGTTTTGTGTGCCGATAAATTAGCTTGCTGACTAATATATAATTCAGCGTTTTGACGTAAATTAGAGTCCATCATAAAGAATAACTGATCTCGTAGAGAACCAGGATGAGACTTTTCTTGTAACTCTTTATAAAGCGAAAGTTCTAATGGTTCTGAGGGGATAAGTGGAATGTCTTTTTGATCAGCACTATGGGAAACATCTGTTTGGCTAAAATCAGCACTTTGAAGTAATTTTAGGTCTTCAGAAGGAAGCGACTTTATCCAATCATTTTGAGTTTGCCAAGACTCTATGACGACTAGATCATGATAACGAATTCGGCTGATTTCAGGAAAAAGAAAATCAAACTCGTCTTTAGTTTCACAAGATTTAACGACTTTAACCGTATCTTGGCGGATCTTACCTTGGAGACACTTAAGGCGATCGCTGACAACGGATAACTCCCCTTGCATTTGGTAAGTTGAGATAATGGTTTGTTCAATACCCCAAGCGCATTCGTCGCGGCGAAGGATTCCTGGGGCTGATATTTCCTCAAGTAATTGGGGGTTAGTATAGTCTGCTAGAGCTTCATATAACATTCCTCGTGCTGCATCGATTTCAGCATTTCTGCGGCTAATATCTTGTATTTGAAGGGCTGAACGCAAACGATTTATTGCCTTTGTAAACAAACCATAGGCTTTGACTAAGATTAAACGATGTTGCTCAAATTTAATATCTTGAGCGACTTCTTCTATTAGTTGAATAATTTCTCGTCCTTGGTCTTTCAAAGCTTGTTTCAGGTCAATAAAGCCGTTTTCTACTTTTATTTCTAATCTCTCTACGGCTTTTCTTAATTTTAGGGTGTGATAGAGATTGACAGCAGAAAGCGCAACCCCTGCGGCCACTCCTACCCCAATGACGGCGGTAGTAGCTTGCAAGACTCCTACACTGGCTTGGATAGATTGAAGCCCTTGTTGCACGACTTGAAAACCTCTGTGATTTTGATACATTTGTGCGCCACTGGACAGCAGTTGTATGGGAGAGGTTAGGGGGTTAAGTGGCATTCCTGCACTATTGAGCAAACCTTGGGCAAGACCAACAAACTGCCCTGTGGCTGCATCTCTGGCAAGACCAATGGGAACCCCAGAAGAAAAGACTGGCGCATATTGACCTGCTTCGATTCCTGCTTGAATGAGAGGAGAGAACTGAAACAACATTTTGCTGTTTTCCTGGTGTAAAGAACTATCTGTGTCTAGATTAATCGCTTAAGTTGGCTAACTCATCCGCATTTTTACGTATTTTTAGGGAATATTATTAATTTCAGTATTAAATCTGGGAATGTTAGATCCAGAAACCCACTCGATAAACAGATCCCCATGAATAAAACGAACGTAGTTTATAAAGAATTAGAAAAGTTTCAAGTTTATCGGCAACAAATTGAAGACCTATTTCATCAGATTACTCTCATTCTCAAAGATTGTTGCGAAAATGAGTTTCTTAGTTTTGAGCAGATTAAAGAGCTAGAAACAATTTCTCAATTCCTAAATTCGGAGGCGTTTCGAGTGGCTGTTGTCGGGGAGTATAGCAAAGGGAAATCAACTTTATTAAATGCCTTACTAGGAGAAAAAATTCAACCTGTTAGAACAATTCCTTGTACTGGAACTATAAGTGTTCTCAAATATGGTACACAAAAGCGAGTAACTTGTGTGTATAAAAATGGCAAACAAGAAGAAATTTCCTTAGAACAGTATCAAGAAAAAGCATCTATTGATAAAGATATAGCTAAAGGCAGGTTCAGCGAAGGACTGAAGAAAAATCCAATTAAGGAAATTATTTTTGAGCATCCCAATTTAGAATTATGTAAGAATGGAGTAACCATTCTTGATTCTCCAGGGTTAAATGAACATCCTGAGCGTACTGCTGTTACGAAACAACTGCTTGAAGATATCGATGCTATTATTTTTTTAACAAATTCTTCTGACAGCTTAAAACAAACAGAAATAGAACTGATTCAAGAATTAAAAATATCTCTCAATGGAGGAATTTCAGATCAACCTGCTAGTAATCTTTTTCTTGTTGTTAATAAATGGGATCTTTTGGATGATGAAGAAGAACAAGAACGTCAAGACGTTAAAGAACGAATTGAACTGATTTGTTTGGGAGAAACTGCTCTAATCTCTGGTGAAAACAGAATTCATTTTTTATCTGCTCAAAAAGTTCTAAAGGCAATTATTGAACAATCTGATAGCCAACATTTAGATAATTTTCAATATTTTACCCAGTCTCTTGAGACTTTCCTGGCTAAAGATAGGGGTTTACTAAAATTTCAGAAAGTTCCTAATCAAATACATAATTTAGTTGAAGTTAGTATAAAACAATTGGGACAAACAGACCAAGACTTTGAAGAAAAGTTAAAAAGCTCTGAAGCTGAAAAGCAAAAAATGATAGAACAAATAGGTCAAATAAGTGGTTGTCATGGACGAATTAACAAACTTGCTTCTGAAACTTCCAAACAAATCAAAGAGAAGCTTCACGAAGCCTTAGACAATTGGGGAAAAGAAAACTTAAAAGATAGATTGACTGATAAAGTTATTCATTGGTCTTCTTCACATTCATTAGAAAAGGAACAAGAAGCTGTTATTAAAGATTATCAACAGCAATTTTCTGAAGATTTAAAATGTGAAATAACTAAGTTTGAAAAAGACAAATTAATTCCTCTAATTAAAGAGAATTGTCTCATTCTAGATCAACAGTTAAAGCTAGAGTTTGAAAAGATAAAAAGAGGTATAGATGGAATAGAGCAGCAGATAAAAAGTGATCTAACTAACGAACTTAATACAATTCTTGAGTCTATAGAAATAGAGTTTATTTTAGGAGAAGAAATAAGAATAAGTGCTGGTTTATCAGGTGCGTGTGTAGTAGGTTTATTACTACTAGAAACTCTATTGCCTATGTTTGTTATTATTTTAACTCCAGTAATTTTAGGTTTTGTGATAGATGGTTTAAGTAGAAAACATGATAAAAACAAGGAAATAAAACTTAAAAACAAAGTTTTTGAGCAAGGGTGGAAGTCTTTTAGAAAATCCCTAGACCCTATGAAAAAGAAACTTGATGAGATAGTGTTCTCAACTATTGATAAGCGAGTGGAAAAAGCAGATAGCATTATCACAGAATTCATATCTCTTTATGAAAATATGTTAGAGGCACAAGAAAAACTCTATCAAGAAACCATAGAAAAACGTCAAACCAACAAAACTATGATTACTCAAAAATCTCAAGAACTACAACAATTTAGCAAGCAAATCGAGCAGCTTGTAAATGATTTCTAATCTATCAACTTATTCAATGAGCTAACTATGAGCATATTTAACAAACTGAAAGCCACTGTTCAAGATTCCCGACAAATCCTAAAAGGAATTCTTAAAGACTATATTCTGTTTAATTCAGAAACTAAACAATTAACCTTGAGAAAAAAAACTGTTTTACTTCTCTGTCAACAAGCAGTCTCTAGAGTTGAACAATTAAAAAGTTTAGAACCTCACTCATCAGAAGGACTGATTGCTACTATAGAACATAAAGAAATTCAAGTAAAACTACATTTTACCCCGGAGAAAATCACCCTTCATGAAGATTGTATTGAAGGACAGCTTCGTTTATTAACATCCCCTGAATTTCAAACTGACTCTATTGTTTACCGTTATCTAATCGCAGGGTGGAAAACCTTTTTAGGTGGAAAAATTCCCAATGACAACTTACCAGAAGGGGTTAGACTCGAAGATAATAAAATTTACTATACCCTGCCTCGAAATCAATTACAGCTTATAGAAGACAAAACCCTGTAGAGACGTTGCAGGCAACGTCTCTACGTTAACCTATTTTAATAACCGAAGTGCCAACGGCTTCTGAAATCTGGGAAAATCCGTGTTTTTCTAACTTAGTAATTAACTCTTTATTAATTTGTGGAATCATCCAAGGCCCTTGATAAATCCAACCTGTATATAATTGTAATAAACTGGCTCCTGCGGTAATTTTTTCCCAAGCATCGTCAGTATTAAAAATTCCCCCAACCCCAATAATAGGCAATTTTCCTTGAGTTTGTTCATAAATAAATCGAATCACCTCAGTGGAACGTTGGCGAATAGGTTGGCCACTAATTCCCCCCGCTTCTTGCTCAATTAAATTGCCTGTTTTTTCAAGAATATTTGTCTTTAACCCTTCCCGTTTTATGGTGGTATTAGTCGCAATAATTCCCGCTAATTGGTAGGTTTTAGCTAAGTTAATAATAATGGTAATCCCTTCCCAAGTTAAGTCAGGAGAAATCTTAACAAAGAGGGGTTTATGTTGTTTATTTGCTTGTTGTAATGCGTCTAAAATAAGGTTTAATTGTTCCCCTTCTTGTAGCGATCGCAGTCCAGGAGTATTGGGAGAACTCACATTAACCACAAAATAATCTGCCCAGTTTTCAAGATAACAAAAACTCCCTACATAATCCTCTGCTGCTGCCTCTAAAGGCGTAATTTTTGACTTACATAAATTAATGCCAATAGGAATTTGACGGGGTTGACGTTGCCAGGTATTTTGTAAAGTTTGGGCGATAATTTCTGCCCCTTGATTATTGGCCCCTAAGCGGTTTAAAGCGGCTTTATCCAGGGGTAAACGAAATAAACGAGGTAGCGGGTTTCCTGGTTGAGAATGGAGGGTTACAGCCCCAATTTCTGCAAATCCAAAGCCTAAATGACTCCAGATACCTGCGGCAATTCCATCTTTATCACATCCTGCGGCCAACCCGACGGGGTTATTAAAGTTTAACCCCCATAATGTTTGTTGAAGACGGAGATCATGGAAACAGAAAGAACTCTCCATCTGAGAGAGTACCCATTGTCCCCAAAAAGTGTGACGGTTGCTATCAAGATAGTTGAGGGTTTTTAGAAGTTGCTGATGGGCGTTTTCTGGGTTGTTTTTAGCAGCAGCGAGAATTAAGGGATAAACAGGTTGAGCGAAGTTAAACATAATAATAACAAAGATCGATTGAGTTAAACAATAAAACCCAATATCAGCATAACGCTAAATCAAATCAGAAACTATTAATTAGGTATGATTTTCTTAAATCTTAAACATTATTAACAAAAATACCTAATTAATCACATCCCAATTTAGTTGTTGTTTCAAGTCATTAAAATAGGTGTATTTCAAAACTTTTTCATGCTGTAGTCTACCTAAAATAATTCCAGGAGAAATTCTTAACTTGTTGCCAAAATTAATAATATAATCCTCCGTTTTTGAAAAAGAAACTAAAAAATCTTTCCATTCATTTGGCGGAATTAGAGTGTTACAGGCAAATTTATTAGCTTCTTCTTCTTTTTTTTGTCTTGCTAACTCTTGTTTTTCAAATTCTTGTTGTTCAAAGGTTTCAAGAAATACATCTCGCTTCCCATGTAAAAGAATATGTCCAGCCTCATGAAAAAAATTAAACCAAAAATGATCATTAGTTTTGTAACGTAAACTTAATTGAATTAAAGGTTTATTAGGATTTAACCAATAAGCAGCACCACTAACCCGTGTTTTTGGCAGTTGAGGCACTAAAATGAAAGTAACACCAGCTTCAGCACATAATGATTGTATTTTTGGTTTAAATATGTTGGGAGATTCAATCGTTAATAATCTTATTTCTTGCAGTATTTCTCTGAATTTATTAGCGTCATATTCAGCACAATTAATTTTAGCCGCTTCAATTTGTCCTTTGCGTAACCAAGCCGTTAATGCAGAATCGTCAATGTCAAATGTTTCAGATTTTCTAAAATCTACAGATAAACTTTTCTCCCAAATTCCTTGCCATTGTTCAAAAGAAGTGACAGCAAAAAAATTAAAAATTTCCCTTAATTGCTCAATCTCATCCTGAAATTCGCTTATCCAACCGAGTTTAATCATAGCTTTGTAAGGAATTTTTTTTAGCCCTTTAATTTGCCCTTTCAACCTTTCATTTTCGTCCTTTCTAGCTAAATAATCTCGATATTGCTGTTCTCTATTATTCCAAAAAGTCGCAGGAATATTGAGAACTAATTCCAATTGTAAGGCGGTTTCTGGGGTAATAGCAGCCTTACCTTTAATGATTTCATTAATAGTTTTTTTAGGGCGACCCATTCGTTCAGCAAGTTCTGATTGAGTCATTCCTCTTTCTTCTAAAATATCTTCAATTGTTTCACCAGGGGGAGAAACATAGTCAGGTTTATATCTATTTTCTAGGACGTTACTCATGGGTATTTTCTACACCAATAATTCTAATTGTCGTTATCTTTGTCCAATCAAGTCCCCAATCAGGTTTTCTGGGAATAGGATTATTTGCGGGTTCAAATATCAATGGATAAGGGTGGTCTAAATCTAAAGATAACTGACCAGCACGATTATTTGTTAGCTCATGGCAGCGTCCTGGGATATTTCGCATATCTTCAAGGGTAGATGCTGCTTTTAAGTCATCAAGTCTTCTCCTAATGCGTTTTGCTCGATCTTGACCATGCTTTCGCTGTAAGAGTTTTTGATTGTTACATTCCTTCTCTAACTTGGGATCTTGAAAAACTATATCCATCTTACATCATTATCGTGATTTTATTAACCCCAGGGGTTAATACTATTTTAAGTTAGTAAAATGGAATTTGGGAAAGAAATACGCTATATATAGAAAAATAATGTACAAAACTACTATATATAGTGTATTGCTTGAGAATTTTTGCCAATCAAGTTCTTAAGATTATTTCAAGCTTGTTCTGAAAAGTTTACAATTATCGAATTAATGTTTAGAAATCCGTGCCTGTTTGATCATATCAATTAAAGTATGATGAGCATCTTCTGCATCCTTTAACAAATGATCAAATGTCACTCTAACTGGAATCGTTTCTCCCTTAACTTCTACAGATAAATTCATTCCTTCAGGATCAATTGAGTCCATTTTTGCTGTTTCGGTGTCTGGGGTATTTCCGAAGACTTTGGCATACAAAATAATGGCATCGGTGTGATCTTCATTCATGTGTTTACAAATGCGATCGCTAATAGCAGGGGTAATTGATTCAGACATGATTGATTCCTAACAATATTGATAACAAAATTCAATAATATCAGATAATTGCTCTGTTTGTTGAGGATAATTTAATTGGGGTCGTTTAATCACAATTAAAGGAATGCCTAATTCTTTAGCAACTGTTGCTTTAATGTCTTCTCCTCCCTGTCTTCCTGATGCTTTTGTTACTACTAAGTTAATGTTCCATTGTTGCCATAATGCTTTTTCTAATTCTAGGGTAATAGGAGGACGTAAAGCTATCACTCTATTGTTACTAAATCCCGCTTTTAATGCCATATCTAAGGAGTCAATTTTAGGGAGAATACGAGCATATAAAACAGTCCGATCATGCCATTGTTTAAATCGAGGTAAAGCTTTACATCCTATGGTTAGTAAAACTCGTTTATTTAACAAATAATTACCCTTAATGAGAGTCTCAAAATTATCTAATTCAATCATCTCAGAATGGTAATTTAAACTAGGCCTTTCATAGCGCAAATAAGGGATAGAGTTGTTTTGAGAAAATTCTAGAACTTTTTGAGAAATATTCACGGCGAAAGGATGAGACGCATCAATAATTCCTTTAATATTTTCTTCATGGCATAATTGTTTGATTTCTCCTGCCTCTAATTTAGCAACTTTGACGGTTATTTGGGGACTTATCGGGTAAAGATTTTGAGCCGTAGGGGTGGTGACTGTAACAAGGCAAGAAAACTTATGGGAGGCGATCGCCGATGCAATATTTACGCTGTCTCCTGTCCCCCCAATTAACCAAATTTTCCCAGATTTTTTCGCCATTAAACTTGTATTAATTCCTTCCTTTTAAGGCTTTTGTAAAGTTTTGACGATAGGAGGAATTAATGACTAATAAGGCTGGCCATAACAAAGCTAGGGTTAATTTTGTTGGTAATTGACGACTAAAATTAGTGTTGTTGTATCCTAAGACAAATTTCCAGATACCAACCAAATAAATTCCTAAGATAATGATAGAGATAAAATTCACGATCTTAACCCTCTTGATGTTTACTTAAGTCAACTATTTCTCAATTTTAACCTATATATTCCCTGTTGTCCCTTGACTTTTTAGGGTAGCCATTGAGGTTTAAATCCTGTGGTCAATTCTTGGGGTTGAATTTTAATCGATTTTTTCGCTCCTTCTAATTCAGGTAGGGGAAGTAACCAGAGTTGTCCATCGGCGATCGCTTGCTTTTCAGATGTTAATAAATCATACTCAGATTGGGGGACAGTTGTTACTACTTGATCGAACAATAAGGCAACTCCATCAGGGGACATACTCAAGACGACATCTCGATAATTTGGTAAAGCTAATAAAGGCAAATCTGTCTTGGTTTTTAAGTTAACAACTGACAGAAAAGGTTCTTCGTGATACTGTCCATTTTCCCCTTGTATTAGGTCAGTTTTCAAGCAATAAATATTTTGTTTTTCCCTCGGTTCAAACTCACAATCAATAATGGGATAAGGGGTTCTCAAGAGTTCTTGTTTTTCTCCATCTTTATTGATCAAAACTAAAGAACGAGTGTAATCAACATTGTCTTTTACCAGTAAAAGTTTCTCTCCATTTTGAGAAAATCCCAAAGTTTTTTCATAGTTTGATAAAATTTGAGAAGAACCAGCATCAGATCCTAAAGGGACAATTCTGATTCCTCCTTGTTGTGCGACAGCTAAACGTTTACCATCAGGAGAAATAACAAAATTTGATCCAGGAATTCCTAGGGATCTAGGTTTTTCTTCTTCAGGAATTATCCATAAACTAGAGTCAGCCTGATTTTTATTATTAATCCGCCAAACAATGATAGTTTTCCCATTTTTTGAAAGGTCAAAACTGAGATTCTGATAATCGTTTGCGTCTAAAATTCGTTTAAGTCTTCCTGCTCTTTGAGAAGGGTTTATTGAGGGAGAAATATTAAACCCAGTGGTGACTGCATAAAGTTCTTGTTTAGTAATTCCTTGAGTCCGAAGACTAGGTTCAAATGCACTAAAAATAATTTGCTCACTATTAGGGTAAATTTTAAAGTTTGTCACCACTAAATCACGGGGCGTTAAAATGGTCTTTTTGGGTTGATTAATATCGGTAATATTATACAGAATTAAGCGACCTCTTTCTTCTTTTTCAATGCCAATATAAGCTAAAACCCGATCACGGGTAGTAAACAAACTCACAAAAGGTTCTATGGTGTTTTCGTCATAGCTTCTTTGAGCATTTTGCAGCTTAATTTGATAGTTTGTTCCGTAAATTGGGGGATCATTTAAAGTGTAAATTAGGGTTTTTCCTTGCCAGGTAATTCTTCCAGGAAGGGGGGGATCAATGGTTAAATTCTTTTCAACACTATCCTGATTTACGGGACGATTAAATTTGAGATTAAAGGTTCTATCCTGTACCCCTACTTTTTTCCCTTCCCAACTAAAATAACTGACTTGTAAAGGAACTTGTTCACCCCTTACTAACAAACTACCTAAGAGCAAACTAAGGACAATAATACATCCTAATACTATCCAATCAAATTGTTTTAATTTTTGGTGCCAGGCTTTTTTGTTCGGTTTATTTTCCATAGTTATAACGCTTTAATTGTTAATAAATTAACTTTCTAAAAGTTCAATAATTCCTTGCTGTCCATCAATTCTTACTCGTTGGCCATCTCTCAATAATTCAGTCGCATGGTGAACATCCATAATTGCTGGAATTCCATATTCTCTGGCAACAATTGCCCCATGAGACAAGGAACCCCCTACTTCTGCTATGATACCACTAGCACGGGCTAATAAGGGGCCCCATCCTGAATCAGCATAGGGAACAACAATGATTGTATTTGGGGGGATTTCTGCCAAAGTTTGGAAATTTCTACAAATTTTAATCCAACCTTCCGCTTGACCAAAACTGGCCCCAATTCCTTTTATTTGTTGATTAATTATTGATAATGAAGGCTCAAATTGATTAAGAGTTGGGGTGATATTACCATAGACAATATAGGGAATTGTGACAAGGTTTTGGTTTTGGCTGAATTCTGCTTTTCGTCGCTTTATTTGTGCCGAAATATTTGACTCTAAGGCTACATTTTGATGGGAAATAATTTCAAAAATTTCATCATAGGTTAAGAAAAAGATGTCTTGAGTTTGTGAGATTATGCCTTGTTTAATTAAGAAATCAGCTAAACTAAGAAAACTCCAACGTAATTGAGCGAGTAATTGAGAATAAATTTCCGTAACTTTTCCTTTGAGATTTAATCTTTTTTGAACCTGTTTAGTTGTCCAGTTTTTAGTAATTTGTTTGCTATTAATTTCTACAGGTTTATCCTTTAAAACCAACTGAGTAAATAATAGTTTAACACTTTGAGGATTATCTTGCCAACAAGGAACAGCAATATCCGTAGCCACATCACTTAGATAACCATATTTTGCTAAAATAGAATTAAATTCTAGGATTATTTTTTGTCCTTGAGGATGATGACTAATTTCCTCAAATAAAGCATCACAATTATCAATTATACGACCATTAATTAAAGCTTTCGTCTGAAAAGCTAACTTTTCTAAGGCTTGTAAAGAAGCAATTTCTGGAGTTTCTTGGTTATCTAGGGTTTCAGGAGGAACTTTTAATAAATTTTGTCGTAAAGCTAAACTTAAGGGAGCTAAAATACTATAATAAGTGGCTGATTTTAGCAATAATAAAATGCTTTCAATTCGCTTTAATAAATCTTGGGGAGATAAATCAGGCAGCGATTGATTATATAATTTATCCAGATGAGGCTTAAATAATGTTTTATTGTCCTTTTTAAAGTCTTTTTCTAACTTGCCTTCTTTCCTCAATAAACGTAATAAACCAGGTAAACTAATGAGAGTAGAAATTAAAGAGGGCTTACTCATTTTTGCCCCTCTAGTGAGAAATTCTAAACTTTCTGGAGGTAGGCCCATTCGTTGAAAAATATCTCCTAATAGGGTTGCGTTAAAATAAGCTCTTTGATAATGTAAAGTCGCTGTTTCGTCGAAGTCTAAACCTTGAGATTGTTTAGCTAAAACTAGAGTAAAAATATCCCCCCAAACCCCACAAGTCAAGGGTCTATTAATTGACCAAGTGAGAGGATGAATTACCCCTGGAATTACTTCTGAGGCAATTTTCCGCGTCCAAATTGGTCGTAAATTGGTAATTGTTCGGGTTTGTAATAACCATAATTGCTCCCCATCATAACTCCATTCTATATCTTGAGGAATTCCATGATATAAGGCTTCTAAATCTCTCGCCAAAATTGCCACTTTTTCAATTAGTTGTGGTGGAACATCTCCTGTATTTTGAGCTTCTAACTTGTTGATTTTAATTGCATCAGTTTCGTTGTTATGGTAAACTTCGACTTGATATTGTTTAGGTGTAATTTTTCCTGATACAACCTGATTAGCTTCTCCTGGCAAAGCTTCTATAACAACAAAATTACTAAGAGGATTAACCGGATCTCGACTAAAAGCAACCCCAGAAAATAGCCCTTTAACTTGGTTTTGAATTAAGACAGCCATACCTTGATCGCTTTGTCCTTGATCTCGACGATATTTAATGGCATGAGGATGATTATAAGATGCCAAACAATCTAAAAGAGCAGCTTGTAATTCAGCTTGATTTGTAACATTTAAAATTGTCAAATATTGCCCTGCTGCTGAAGCAGTTTCACTATCTTCTCCAATAGCAGAAGATCGCACCACAAGGGGGTGAATGGGACTCGGATCAAGGTAATCTATTAAAAGCTGTGGATCATCACCAGGAAGGAAGATCCAACCATCAGGAACTTGATACCCTAAACCCTTAAGAGAGGATAAAGTCGCTGCTTTTTGCCCAACTTTTGTCGCCTCTAATTGATGATTTAAGGAAACAATCGCTTTCTCGCCTCGGAAGAATTTAAACATTTTTCTAGAAGAAGTTTTAACCCCTGTTTCTGGTAACTCTAAATCATCAGGAATTTTGCTAAAAATCCAAGCCATTAACCCTGATAAACTCCAAGCCATAGCAATATATCCTGAATCATTAGGATGTCTCAATGTTAGGATAAAAGCTAATAAGAATAATGCCACTAAACGGCCTGTGCTACGATCACGAAAAATAGTAAAACTGCCCCCACCTATTAATGCAGTTAAAAAGGTTGCTTGCCAATCATGGGCTATCATGCCCCAAAATAAATTAGTGGTTCCGGCACCTTTTCCCATCCAATATCGTCCCATAATTAGGGCAATTAATGCCATTAATTCCCATATTGGTTGCACGGGAAAAAAATAACGGGCTAATAAAATAGCAATAATTCCTTTTCCTGCTTCTGATAAAGCCGCTAAAATTCCAACAAAGGTTCCCCCATGATAAAAAGCAGCAGAAACTGAGACATTTCCTGTTCCTAGTTGCGACAATTTTTGTCCAGTAAAAATATAAGTTAACCACTCAATAATAGGCAGTCCCCCAAGGAGAGGACAAAAGAAAAAAATAACTAGAGAACCCCAAATTGATGTCATAATAAAGTTAGGAATTAAGATAATATAATTTTTTATTTATCAATCTATAAATTTTAAGTTTAAGAGGTGTTCTCCGATTTTAGCCATTAATTGCCAAGGTTTAAACTAAATTTATGTTATCTTAACAAAGAATGCTTTTGTCAACATCAATCATGCTCAAAAAACAAGTATTATTTATGAGTAATGGGCATGGAGAAGACCTTAATGCTAGTCTCATTCTCCAGGCATTAGTAAAAATTGCTCCTCAAATCATTGTAGCAGGAATGCCTTTGGTTGGGGAAGGCAACGCTTACCATTCTTTAGATATTTCTATTGTCGGCAAACCCCAAAATTTGCCATCTGGCGGCATTTTTTATATGAATATATTCACGTTACTGAAGGATTTAAGTGCCGGGTTAATTGGACTCACTATCTATCAAATTCGTACCCTCTTAAAATCTAGCTCTAATTATGATTTAATTGTGGCTGTTGGGGATATTTTTCCCGTCACCATGGCCTATATTTCTGGTCGTCCCTATGTGGCTTTTTTGGTGTCTACATCCAGCTTTTATGAAGGAAAATTACAGCTTCCTTGGTTAACCCGTTTAGGTTTGCGATCGCCCCGATGTTTAGCTATCTTTACCAGAGATAATTTTACTGCAAAAGACTTACAAAATCAAGGGATGAAAAAGGCAATTTTTGCGGGCTATCCTATCATGGATGTTCTCACGCCAACCGGTCAAGATTTGCATTTAAACCCTAATATTCCTATGATTGCTTTATTACCAGGTAGTCGGGTTCCTGAAGCTATTCATAACTTAGAATTACAATTACAAGTCTGTGAAATATTAGCTGATTTAGAAACAGTTCAATTTCGGGTTGCTTTGGTGAAAAGTATTACAGAATTAGACTTAGAAAATTTGGCGAAAAAACAAGGATGGCACTATCAATTCCCAGGAATACTCACCAAAAAATCAACAGATAAAACAATAATTATTCAAGGTTATTATAATGCTTTTTCTGATATTATTTATCAATGTAATTTAGCAATTGGCATGGCAGGAACCGCCGTTGAACAAGTAGTAGGCTTAGGAAAACCCGTCATTCAATTACCAGGAAAAGGCCCCCAATTTACCTATGAATTTGCTGAAGCCCAAATGCGACTATTAGGCAATTCTATAACCACAATTGGCAACAATTATAAAAATCCTGCTATGTTTACCCAAGCTGCTCAAACAATTCAAAGAATTTTAAAAGATAATGCTTATTTAGAAAATTGTGTCAAAAATGGTCAAGAAAGAGTCGGAAAACCAGGGGGATCTCAAGGCATTGCTGAGGCGATCGCTAAGTTTATTTAGAAGCTGAACCCTTAAGAGTTCAGCTATAAGGTCAAAGCCCGCGAAGGCGGGCTTTGTTTGTATAATCCCAGGCTTGAGACTGAGGGAATTTTAATGAGTTTCAGCTTAAAATTTGAGCTATTTGCGTTTGCGTCTGAGTAAAGCCGCACTAACTAAACCAAAAGCCGCCAAGCTAAGGGCAGATGTTCCCTGCTCAGGAACGCTTGTGATCCTGATGGTGCGGTCAACATCGCTATCTGCGTGTTGGATGTTAACATAGGCTACATTGGGGTTAAACGGATCGAAATACAAACCAGTTGGTTCAGCCCCTAAAGTAGACATACTTGCCCAACGTGCGATTGACTCAGCCACCCCGTCACGGTTGACATCACGCACGAACCAGATATCAGCATCGCCACCAGGTTGATCTTCGACAATGTAGATATTGCCTTTAGAATCGATCGCCAAGTTATCTGGATTGTTGAAAACATTCCCCACCGCTAAGCCCGTTGCTTCGTCGATGGTGTTTTGGCTGACAAATTGATTAACCGTAGCATTGTTACCATTTAGGAGAATTGAGAAAGCATCATCCCTAGGTTAGACTGTTAATAATTGACAGTTAATGAAAATTAAATGCTGAGTTGGATATTTTTAATGAGTCTCATAAATTCACATACGCAGCTTACCAGACACTTTTTAAGATAGAGTTATGGATAGATTATATTTGGATTGTGATTACCTAAAATCCCTTATCTGGCAGGGAATAAAAGGGTTGAGAAGCTTACTTTCGTACTTCTTTAAATAAAAATTAAGATTGGTGAAAATCAACATTGTTTTTATTTTTCCTATTCTCATTAAAAATAAAAATTGATATCAAAAACATTATAATTCTATTCTTGAGAAACCGTAATATTCAACTTATAATTAACAGGTTTATCCGCTTTAGATACCACTGTAAACTCATAATAACCGCTTTCGGGGAGTTCTCCTGACCATTGATGTTCTGGAGAATCTTCTAATAGATTATTATTGCCAGTCGGTGAATAAATCGATAACAATAAATGGCGATTACCTTCTAACTTTACCTCTATTTTTTCTGAGGCATTTAATTGTAAAACATAGGCTTTTCCTGCCCCAACTTCTAACCTTTCTTCTCTTTCAATTGTGGGAAATTCTGATGCTAAAGAAAGCTTTTCATAGACAGTTCCTGACTGTAAAGCTGTTAAGGTATCTAACACCATCGCACTCCAAACTTGACCAATAGGTTTATCCAAAAAATCCTGGTTTATCTGTTCAGGAAACTTCGACAAAAATTGCCCATCCACTAAATCATATAACGCTCGACTACTCAAATGTAAATTATTAACCCGTAACTTCCAACTATCTCGTTGTTCTTGAGTATAACTGCCGATTCCTTGCATTGCTTCCCCACTTAACCCTTCTAGAGTATCTAACAAATTAGCCGCCGTTTGATCCCATTTTTCTCGCCAAGAAGCATCATCTTTCCCATTACTCAAGATCCGTCCTTTCTCCGAAGGATACTGATCATTAAACATCTCATCAACCACATTGACAAACCAACTTTGATCCAGCCCTAATTGACGACGACGAGTGCGTAATTCCGTTTTACGTTGTAACTCTTTATCACTGATTTTTGTCGTTGATTCTTCGTTAGAAAAAACAGAAACATTCTCATGATTTTTCTTAGATGCTAGTACCTGAGAGAGCCAGACTTTTCCTGCCCACCATCCAATCATTCCTGAGCCTAGAACTAGGCTCAAAATTAAAATAAGCTTACCTAAACAGCCAGTGAGCGGACTATTTTTACTGCTAGTCAATGTCATATTGGTTTGTATTTCAGAGGTTGGTTGATTAGAATTTTTTCCAGTAGAAATCTGAGAAATTATAACAGGATTCTCTCTAGAATTAACAACTAATTTTGCGGGGGTGGTGAGTTGAGGAGTAAGATTAGTTAGGGCATCAATCACCCCTTGGGCCGAATCATAGCGATCGCCGGGATCTTGAGCCAACATTTTTTGTAAAATATGGGTCAAAGAATCGCTTAAAGACAATTCTGAGGGCCAATGCCAAAGGAATGTGTGTGGATCAATTAGGGTTAGAGGTTCCTTACCCGTCAGCAAAACAAGAGCAGTGGCAGCTAACCCGTATAAATCACTAGAAACCGAGACGATTCCCTGATTAATCTGTTCCTGGGGGGCATATCCTGGTTGACCAATTTGTAGAATTTTGGCGGTGAGTAATTGAGGTTCTTTAAAATAGGTTGTGGCAATAGCAGATAGTTGTTTAACACTGCCAAAATCAATAAGAATCGGTAATTTATCCTCATCAGGACCAAGAATATTATCAGGGGTTAAATCACGGTGAATAATCCCCTTGCCATGAAGATAAATGAGAACGGGTAAAATATCTAATAAAAATCGGGTCACTTCTGCTTCTGAGAAGACTTGTCCTTGACTTAAACGTTGATTTAATAGCTGACGATAAGTTGACCCTTCGATATAATCTTGTGCTAAAAATAAACTGATTTTTTCTTCGTGTTTGAAGGGAAATAATTCACGAAAACGAGGAATTTGAGGATGCTCAAGAGTGTAGAGAATTTGGGCTTTTCGTTGAAAGAGTTCTTCGGTTTTTTGTAAAGCCTGGGGATCATGAACATCAGGGGCAAATTCTTGCAGAATACAAAGTTCCTTGAAGCGATGACGATCTTCAGCTAAGTATGTCCGTCCTAATTTTCCTTGTCCGAGTTGACGTAGGATCTGATAGCGATGATTAACCGTTGCGTCAGGTTGTAACCAAGTATCCATAGACAATTGCCAGGTTATTACAATTTTATGATTGTATCCCATCAAAGAAAATCCAAGCATAACCTCAAAGGGTATAATATAATGTCAGACCTGCCTGATGAGCTATTGGGGATTTCATGAGCAAAAACGAACGCCGAACCTTTCTGCTGGACTTTGAAAAACCTTTATGGGAGTTGGAAGCCCGCATTGAGCAAATTCGGCAATTAGCAGAAGAAAACAATGTCGATGTCTCCGAGCAAATCGCTCAACTGGAAAATCGTGCCGAAACCCTACGTCAAGAGATTTTTACCGCATTAACCCCCTCCCAACGTCTCCAGTTAGCCCGTCATCCTCGTCGCCCCAGTACCCTCGACTATATACAGGCGATCGCCGATGAATGGTTTGAGTTACATGGCGATCGCGGGGGATCTGATGATCCGGCCTTAGTGGGAGGTGTGGCCCGTTTAGGGGGTCGTCCTGTCCTTATTTTAGGCCATCAAAAAGGACGGGATACGAAGGATAATGTCGCCCGTAATTTTGGAATGCCGGCCCCTGGAGGTTATCGCAAAGCCATTCGCCTCATGGAACACGCTAACCAATTTGGGATGCCCATTATTACCTTTATTGATACCCCTGGGGCTTGGGCCGGGGTAGATGCAGAAAAATTAGGTCAAGGAGAAGCGATCGCCTTTAACCTTCGTCAAATGTTTAGTTTTGATGTCCCCATTATCTGTACTGTGATCGGGGAAGGAGGATCAGGCGGTGCTTTAGGGATTGGAGTCGGCGATCAATTACTGATGCTAGAACACGCCGTTTATACCGTTGCTACCCCCGAAGCCTGTGCGGCCATTCTCTGGAAAGATGCGAAAAAATCTCCCCAGGCCGCTGTTGCTCTCAAAATCACCTCCAGCGACTTAAAAGAGTTGGGAATTATTGATGAAATCATCCCCGAACCCTCTGGGGCAGCCCACGCTAAACCCCTAGAAGCTGCGGCCCTTCTCAAACAAACCTTATTAAAACATCTGGAAGAATTATCAATGTTGTCCCCTGAACAGCGCAAAGCCTTGCGGTATCAGAAATTCCGGAAGATTGGGGTCTTTTTAGAGCGAGAACCCGCTTTAACCGCAACCCACTAGCTCATGATAGAAAGGTATCGGGGATCAGTCCCACAATCATTGGATTTCAAGATCCTTAACCGTGAACTGTCCCCAGAGAATGTTATAATTTCAAAGTGAACTTTTGTAACAATTTCTTAGATTTTGAAATGTTACGTTTGCTTTGCCCAAGGGAGGTTGTCACTTAGTCAAGTCCAGGAAACCGGAGCTAAGACAATCGATAGTCTGTTGTCTTGACCGCCAAGAAAACCCTATCTGAGAATTCCCCTGATTACCGAAAGCGTTTTCCCCTCGCTAGCGGTTTATATAGAAAGATGAGTATACCATGAGTTCTTCATCAAATCAACCCAAAGCAATTATCACAGGCGCAAGTCGTGGTATTGGCAAGGCAACCAGTTTAGCCTTTGCCCAAGCAGGGATTGACGTTGCCCTGGTTAGCCGTTCCCTTGCTGAACTCGAAGCTGTGGCTCAAACAGCTAGAGAACAGGGAGTCAAGGCCAAAGCCTATGGGATTGACTTAAGTCAGCTATCAGAAATACCAGCAAAAATCCAAAAAATTGTCGCTGATTTTGATGGCATTGAAATTATAGTCAATAACGCAGGAATGGGGTACACCAATTTGTTGCGGGAGACATCCCTATCAGACTGGCAACGGGTCATGGATTTGAACCTAACCAGTGTCTTTCAATGTGTTCAAGGGGTCTTACCCCAGATGCGCGATCGCCGCCGAGGAACCATTATTAATGTCGCCTCTATTGCCGCCACTCAGCCTTTTGCGGGCTGGGGAGCCTACTGTGTCAGTAAAGCGGGTTTGGTATCTTTTTCCAAAGTCTTAGCGGCGGAAGAGCGAAGCCATGGTATTCGTGTCGTGACCATTGTGCCTGGTGCAGTTAATACACCGATTTGGGACACGGAGACGGTACAGGCCGACTTTGATCGCGCTGCTATGCTCAAGCCTGAGCTTGTGGCGCAAACCATCCTTCAGGCGGCCCTCTTGCCAGCAGAAGCCGTCATGGAAGAGATCACCATTTTACCCAGTGCTGGAACCCTTTAATCCCCGATAAGCGTTTTTACTTTAACTATGACAATAGCTTCTTCCAACGGCTCCAATCGCCTTAACTCCAATGCCCTTAACCCTAATTTAACGGAGCGAGTAGTAGTGACTCGGCCTGATCGCAATACCCACAATGGACAGCAAGCTAAAATTCAGACCCCTTCTGATGTTAGTACCGAGAAGATGATGGATGCTGTCCGCACGATGTTAGAAGCGGTGGGAGAAGATCCGGAGCGGGAAGGGTTGCTCAAAACCCCGAAACGGGTAGCAGAGGCCATGAAATTTCTCACCCAAGGTTATGATCAGTCTCTCGAAGAATTAGTCAATGGGGCGATCTTTGACGAGGGACACAATGAAATGGTGTTAGTTCGAGATATTAATTTCTTTAGCTTGTGTGAACACCATATGTTGCCGTTTATGGGCCAGGCCCACGTCGCTTATATTCCTAACCAGAAAGTGGTTGGACTGAGCAAATTAGCGCGGATCGTCGAAATGTATTCCCGTCGTTTGCAGGTACAAGAGCGTCTCACCCGTCAAATTGCTGAGGCCATTCAAGAAATTTTAGAACCTCGTGGGGTAGCTGTTGTGATGGAAGCTACTCATATGTGTATGGTTATGCGCGGCGTTCAAAAACCTGGCTCTTGGACTGTCACCAGTGCCATGCTGGGAGATTTTCAAGAAGAGCAAAAAACCCGTGAGGAATTCCTCAATTTAATCCGTCATCAACCCAAATTCTTTTAAGCTGTCTAAAAGTTTGACGGCGATCACAACAATGAATTAAGCCACCTCTATAATAGATTAAGGGGTGGCTTTTGTTATGATGAGTTGGGATAGCTTCGTTAGCTAACACCCACATTAGAGGAGGCATATACCGCAACAGTCAATAAACCACCGATTAACAACAAAGCAGCAACTCCCATGATAATGTAGTTACGTTGTTGAGACTTGGTGGGAGGAGCGGCCTCATAGACTTTTGGCTCTGCCGCAAAGTTATTTAAACGTCCGCCTTCTTCTGTTGTATAGGGCATGAAAAATTCCTCTACATTAAATTTTTTATTTTAGTCACTGTTCTTAATATAATATAAAAAATCTTTACAAACAAGTCAGTCATCAAAAGTAGCAAGACACAAAATAGAACAGTAAATGCACAGAGTTTTGCTAAAAAACAGTAAAAGAGATCCGCAAGATTGCCTAAGCAATAACCCACCAAACTGAGCTAATCTACAGAATATCCCTGATTGTTGCTGATTGTCGGCATTGGGAAGGTTTCACTCAAGAGCGATAGTTGACTCTTTTCTTAATTTTTAAGGCTGTGGTTCTTTTCAATGACAGATCCGTCCTCCCGTTTTCATTCCTATCTTCCCCTAGGTATTAGTTTATTGATCGGGGGGGGAATTTCAGTCATCGCTGCTTGGACGGGTTGGAATCTCGAATTAAATCAAGCTAAGAAGGTATTTGAAGGACAAGGAGATCACTTGGCCCAACATATTCAACAACATCTTCAAGAATATATTCAAGTGACGAATGCTTTAGGGATTTTTTATGAGGCATCTGATGAAGTAACTGGTGAAGATTTTCGAGCTTTTACGACACCTTTTTTAGAGGAGTATTCAGGCATTTTGGGCATGGCATGGGCCCCTCGAATTTCTCAAAAAGAACGTCCTCTTTATGAAAAAAAAATGAAATTTGAGGGCTTTCCTGATTTTACAATTTGGGAAAAAGATGGTAAAAATCCAGAAAATAACAGTGAATATTTTCCAGTTACTTATGGAGAACCAAAAGCCATTTATCAATCAGTAATCGGTTTAAATTTGGGGTCAACGGAAAGCTTAAATATTCCGCTACAAAAAGCAAGAAATACGGGAAAAATTACAGCAAGTGAGCCAATTAATTTAATTAATGGAGGGATAGGATTTATTCTTTATTACCCCATTTATCGTCGTGGTAGCACGGTAAATACTGACTCACAACGCCATCAAGAATTTAGGGGAACTGCCTATACAGTTTATCGCCTTGAAGACTTAATAAAAATGACGTTGAAGCATTTACCTAATTACGAGCTTAGCTTTTATTTAATTGAGCAAGAACCAACTAAAAATAACGATATTTTTTTGACATTTGATGCTCAATCTAAACAGTTTAAGAAGTCTAAAAATATAACCTTAAATCTGCCATCTAGCTGTCAACAATTATTAAATTGTCAGCGAACACTAAAAGTAGCTGATCGTAAATGGTCATTAATAATAACTCCTAATATTAAGTTATTTCCTATCGTCGTAAAATCAGGAATAATTTTGATGTTTGGACTAGGATTAACAGCTTTGGTTACTGCTTATATAGGAAAAACTTTAGTAGAAAAAAAGCGAATTGAGGAATTAGTAGAAGCACGAACTGCCGAATTGATTAAAACCACAGAAGAATTAGAAGAACGGGTAAAGCAAAGAACGGCTCAATTAGAAGCTGCTAATCAAGGGAAAAATGAATTATTAGGACAAATGAGCCATGAATTGCGTACTCCTCTCAATATTATTTTGGGATTTCTAGAATTACTGAACCGAGATCGCACCTTGACCCTAGAACAACAAGAAAATTTAACCATTATGCGTCGGAGTGGCGAATATTTATTGACCTTGTTTAACGATATTTTAGAAATTTCAAAATTAGAAGTCGGTTCAGATTTTGTTAATCCAACTTCCTTTAATTTGAAAAAACTAATTGAGCCAATTATTGAAATGTTAAAGCTTAAAGCTCAGAGCAAAAATTTACAGCTAATCCTTGATATTGATCTCGAAGTTCCTACCTATATTAAAACCGATGAAAATAAATTAAGACAAATATTAATTAATCTTTTAGACAATGCAATAAAATTTACAGATAAGGGCAGTATTACCTTACGATTAGTCAGTAATAATCAATCATGGACATTGGATGAAATTAGCAATAATAATGATTCTTCACAACAGATTATTTGGATTGAAGTGGAGGATACAGGCTGTGGAATTCCTTTAGACATACAACAAAAAGTATTTGAACCCTTTTTTCGAGGAATTCCCACGGAAGGGGCAGGATTAGGCTTATCCATTACTCAAAAATTAGTGCATTTAATGGGAGGAAAAATTTACTTAAATAGTCAAGTCAATCAAGGAACAATTATTCAGTTTTATTTGCCTATTATTCTGCCTGAAGAGCCTGAAGTCAGCCAAATTGGGGCGAATCGAAAAATCATTAGACTTACTCCCAATCAACAAGAATATCGAATTTTAATTGTAGACGATCACTTAGAAAATAGACAGTTATTAATGAAATTTTTACAGCCTATTGGCTTTCAACTCCAAGAAGCTAATAATGGACAAGAAGCCTTAGAAATTTGGTATAATTGGCGACCTAATTTAATTTTTATGGATACTCGTATGCCAATCATGGATGGCTATAGAGCCATTCAACAAATTAAGGATTTAACTCAACAAAATAAGACAACTATTATTGCAATTTCGTCAGGTACGTTAGAAAATGATCACATTAATAGATTAGCTTCAGTTTGTGATGACATTTTGTATAAACCTTTTGAAATTGAGCGATTACTCCATAAAATCAAACTACATTTAGGCGTGAACTATGATTACGAAAATGAAGAAAGGGAAATAAAGAATGAAGAGAATTTATCGATTCATTTAACCCCGTCATCTTTAGAGATGATGCCCCTGGATTGGATTAATCAAGTGTCTTGGGCGGCGAGTGCTGGAGATAGTCAAAGTTTGTATAAATTAATTCAACAAATACCCCATCAACAGATTGCTGTTGCTATCGGGATGACTGAGTTAGTTAATCACTTTAATTTTCGTCAAATCCGAGAACTTACTCAACCTTTAATGAATGAATCATGAAGACAGAAACTCCCTATCAAGCCAATATTTTAATCGTTGAAGATCAACTTGACAATCTACGATTACTCTCTAATATTCTTCAAGATCAAGGCTATCAAGTTAGACAAGCTATTGATGGAGAAATGGCTTTACTTGCGGCGGAAACTCAACCCCCTGATTTAATGTTATTAGATATTAAACTTCCTCAATTGGATGGTTATCAGGTTTGTCAGCAATTAAAGGCTAAAAAGAATACGGCTGAAATTCCGGTCATTTTTCTCAGTGCTTTCGATCAAATTGGGGAAAAAGTGAAAGCTTTTGAAATGGGAGGAGTAGATTATATTACAAAACCTTATCAACTGGAGGAAGTTTTAGCTAGGGTTGAAAATCAAGTAAAAATCAGTTTATCCAGTCAACAATTAAAAGGAAATAATAGTCAGCTAAAACAACAATTAAAATTAACAGAAGCTGCCCAACAATTTTATTCTCAACCCCAAATTGAAGCCTACTTATTGCATCAAGCGGTGGCGGCAACTCATAATGGAATTATTATTACCGATGCCACTCATCCTGATTATCCTATTATGTATGTTAATCCTGGATTTGAAAAAATGACAGGGTATTCTTTAAAAGAAGTTAAAGGAAAAAATTGCCGTTTTTTGCAAGGAAGTGATCGCCATCAACCCCAAATAGAACAACTACATCACCGTATTGCAGAGGGGAAAGCTTGCTGTGTTATCCTCAGAAATTATCGAAAAGATGGTTCTTTATTTTGGAATGAAGTGTCTTTATCTCCCGTTCTTGATGAATCAGAAAAAGTCATTTATTATATTGGCGTACAAACTGATGTAAGCACCAGAAAACGAGCAGAAGAAGAACAACAAAGATATGAAGCATCTCTGAACAAAATGAACAGGGAATTACACGATCTTAATTATAAATTACATCGATTAGCCAATCTTGATGGCTTAACCGAAGTGGCTAACCGTCGTTGTTTTGATGAAACCTTAGAACAAGAATGGCGACGTTTAGCAAGGGAGAAAAAACCCTTATCCTTGATTTTAGGAGATATTGACTATTTTAAACGGTACAATGATACTTATGGCCATTTAGGGGGAGATGATTGTTTGAAAAAAGTGGCAAAGGCGATCGCTAATACAGCCTTACGTCCTGCTGATTTAGTCGCTCGTTATGGTGGAGAAGAGTTTGCGGTTATTTTGCCCGAAACTCCCCATGAAGGGGCAACACAAGTGGCCCAGCGCATTTTAGAAGGGATTCGCGCTTTAAATATACCTCATAAAGCCTCAGATGTTCAACCTTATGTCACCATGAGTTTAGGAGTAGCAACGATGATTCCTTCTTTAGAATTAGATCTTAAATCTTTAATTGATAGTGCAGATGATGCTTTATTTAAAGCGAAAAAACAAGGACGTGATCAAGTGGTTAATGCTAGACTTTCTTGATTAGTTTTGAATCATTTTCAATTTGTAAAAATACACTAAAATAGCACTGTGAACAATAGCTATTGATATTCACAATTAATAATTCAATAATGAACACCATCACGCTTAATGTAAAACCCGTTCAACTCACCGATGAAGAATTTTATCAACTTTGCCAAGTCAATCAAGCATGGCGATTGGAATTAACGTCTAAAGGAGAATTATTGATTATGTCCCCATTAGGTGGAAAAAGTGGTAGTCGAGAAGCCAGATTAATTAGTAAAATATGGTTATGGAATGAACAAACAAAATTAGGAATCGTCTTTAGTTCTTCAACTGTTTTTCGTTTACCTAATGGGGGAAAACGTTCCCCTGATGTGGCATGGGTTAAATTAGAAAGATGGGATAGTTTAACAGACGAAGAACAAGAAAAATTTCCTCCTTTATGCCCTGATTTTGTGCTAGAATTGCGTTCACGAACCGACAAATTAGAAGACTTACAAGAGAAAATGGCGGAATATCTTGATGCAGGATTACGGTTAGGATGGTTAATTAATCCCCAACAGCAACAAGTAGAAATTTATCGCCTAAATCAAGATAAAGAAATTGTATCTCTTCCTGCTAATTTATCGGGGGAAGATGTGTTACCTGATTTTATTTTAGATATACCTGTTATATAATTCTTTAACCATCGGATTATGCGGTGAGTCGTGCAGGAATTTATGAGAATCACACTCTAATCTTATTTGTAATTCTTCAGTAAAGGAAAAAGGACGATATTGATCAGATGGGTTCAGGGTTATTCCATTGGGTAGCCAAGATGACGGCTGTTTCATTAATTGTTTCATTGCTATTGTTATTACTTATTGAGTAAGAATTTGCCAATAAATGGGCTAGAATCTATCAGTTAAGGTGCGTTACATTTCATTAACGCACCCTACAAGAGCAGCGATCGCACTAGAACTTACTACTAATTATATTAATTGTGATATTAATCACAGAAAAATATGATTAGTATCACAGACAAATATATGATTTAAAGGGGAATATATAGTTACTTATTTGGAGCTTTTCTTATGGCTAAAGGGGATCATATTTATATTCAATGCCTTGGTTATGATCATCATGGCATAGATTGTGGTGATGGTACAGTGATTCATTATTCTGGTTCTATTAAAGGAGGAACAAAAAAAATAGTTAGGGACTCCAAGAGTAAGTTTGCCAATGGAAAATCAATTAAGGTTAAAACGTACGAAAATAAATATTCTCTTGATTTAATAGTTCAGAGAGCAGAATTTAGATTAAAAAACTCTTATAAAGAAGGCTATAATCTAATATTTAATAACTGTGAACATTTTGCGTATGATTGCACTCAAGGTAAACCTGATAGTCCGCAAGTAATAAATGGAGGTAGTGCATTAGCACTTGGTATGACTGTAGCTGGATTAGCTCCAGTAACTGCAACAGTTTCGGCTGGTGGCATTCTTGGATTAGTTGGTGTTACTACTACTGCTGTCGCTCTTGCTCCTACTATTGCACTCGGTGGTTTAGTAGCAGGGCTAGGCTATTTAGGCTTAAAAGCATTGGACAATTCTGATTAAGAAATAGAGTAATTTTAAGCTTTTGTAGGGTGGGAAAAAGAATATAATTTCTCATGAAAAGGTTAAATTACCTAAATTTTCTCGCCCTACCCCTACTCTCTAAAATCTAACCTGTTTGAATAATAATTTTGGATTATTTTTTGAGTCCATAAGTTGACAAATTAAAAAAAATAACTATAATCTTACCATAATTGATTAAGGTTGAGGAATTTGATCTCCATCTTCTAATAACATCAATAAATGAACCCTAACTGCTTCTTTAATTTCTTGAATTGCTTCCTCTTGACTGTCACCATTCGCCATAATTACCAATTCTATACATTTTGCTAAATATACCTGATCTTCTGACGAAAATTCAACAAGATAAGAATAATTTTTAATATACTCTGAGATATTTATCATTGTTCTTTCCCTCAGATACCAATAATCACCATAAAATCTGAACAGAATAACTAATAAACGCAGTATCTTTAGTGATGATTGTCATTTTCTCTACTATACTTTGTGAAATGATCAAGCGATCAAAGGGATCTTTATGATGAAAATCTAGCTTTCTTAATATATCTAAATGCTCAGGACTAATTGCAAGCAATTCTATATCATTATCATAGACCTGTTGCTTTACTAGATCAGGCAATGATACTCCTAATTTAAGCTTACCAATACTAACTTTAATTGCTATTTCCCATAAACTAGCAATACTTACAAAACGCTGGTTATCTTTATTTTCAATTAACTGTCTTGCTGTCTGACTCAGATTTGAACTTCCATCAATAAACCAAAGAAAAGTATGAGTGTCAAGTAATAATTTCATGGTTCGTAATTTTCAAAATCTGTTAAAGGTTCATCAAAATCATCTGACATTTCAATCAAACCTTTAGCACTTCCAAATTTTGGACGAGGTTTTTTTGACTTCAGAGGTAGAATTTGAAAACATTCCCCATCATCACTAATAATAATCACTTCTTCTCCTTGAGATGCTTTTTTAATTAGTTCCTCTAATTGATTATTTGCTTCTTTTAAGTAAAGTTTTTGCATAAAATTTAGCTCCATTTTTTATTTATATGCTTACATTAATTATAAGTTTACCATAATTGATTGAGGTTCAGGAATTTCATCCCCATCTTCAATTAACATCAATAAATGAACCATAACTGCTTCTTTAATTTCTTGAATTGTTTCTTCTTGACTATCTCCATGTGCCATAATTCCCAATTCAAAACATTTCGCTAAATAATCTTCATCTTCTGACGAAAATTCAACGAGATAAGAATAATTTTTAACGTAATAATTAATATCAATCATGATTGTCTCCCTATAGCTTCATCAATATCCATCATAAATCTATGTTATCTATTGCATTAAATCAATGACGTTGATTTTTGTATCATAACTGAGCTAATCTTAACCAAAATTATAGCAGCATTATTTTAAATACACTTAATGTATTTTTTGTCAATATTTAATTAAATAACTTTTATTAAGCAAAATTGGACTATACACTCAGGCAATTTGTCAAAATTTGTAACGAAATATTTCATGTTTCTTTACAAAATGTGTCAAATCATCGATTAAACCATCAATCGGGTGTCATTTTCTGCTACAAACACAGAGGAGTCCTATTTCATTTTTTGCCAACTCCTCTAAGGGGTTGCACTGTTTATAACCTGTTTAGGCTATCATCAAAATTAAGGAGCATTATCATAGATGTTTACTCACGTCAAGTCCACCATTCGCCATATCGTTCCAGAGGCAATAAATGGTCGTTCTTTGCTCAAGGTGGTCTATGTCGTGTTAGAACCTCAATATCAGAGTTCTCTCTCGGCGGCCGTTAATGCTATCAATAAGAATAATCCCAATTTAGCCATCGAAATTAGTGGTTATCTCATAGAAGAATTGAGAAACCCCGAAAATTACGAAGAATTTAAACAAGATGTGGCAGAAGCAAACTTATTTATTGCTTCTCTCATTTTCATTGAAGACTTGGCCGATAAAGTGGTAGACGCGGTTAAACCCCATCGTGATAACCTAGATGCGGTGGTGGTGTTCCCCTCAATGCCCCAAGTAATGCGTCTTAATAAATTAGGCAGCTTTTCCATGGCACAGTTGGGACAGTCCAAAAGTGCGATCGCCCAATTTATGCGGAAACGGAAGGAAAATTCTGGGGCCGGTTTCCAAGATGCGATGTTAAAGTTATTGCGAACACTTCCTCAAGTGTTGAAGTATCTTCCGGTAGAAAAAGCCCAAGATGCTCGCAATTTCATGTTAAGTTTCCAATATTGGTTAGGGGGTTCATCGGAGAATTTAGAGAATTTTCTGTTAATGTTGGCCCATAAGTATTCCTATCAAGAATTACTCAAGGATCAAAAGGTTGAATATAAAGATCCTGTTGTCTATCTTGATATGGGAATCTGGCATCCTTTATCCATGAAAATGTTTGAAGATGTCCCCTCCTATTTGAACTGGTATAACAGTCGGACTGATATTTCTGATGAGTTAAAAGATCCTTTGGCCCCTTGTGTGGGATTAATATTACAACGGACTCACCTAGTAACAGGAGATGATGCTCATTATGTTGCTATGGTACAAGAATTAGAGTGCATGGGCGCAAGGGTTATTCCCGTTTTTGCGGGAGGGTTAGACTTTTCTAAACCCGTAGAAGCTTATTTCTTAGATAATACGGTTAAAGGAGTTGAACCTGTTCCGATTGTAGACACGGTAGTATCATTAACAGGGTTTGCCTTAGTTGGGGGGCCAGCGCGTCAAGATCACCCCAAAGCGATAGAATCATTAAAACGCCTCAACCGTCCCTATATGTGCGCCTTACCCTTGGTATTTCAAACTACCCAGGAATGGGAAGCAAGTGATTTAGGGTTACATCCGATCCAAGTTGCGCTACAAATAGCCATACCTGAGTTAGATGGGGCCATTGAACCTATTATCTTATCAGGACGGGACGGTAATACAGGACGGGCGATCGCACTTCAAGATCGGATCGAAGCAGTGGCCCAACGAGCGATGAAATGGGCTAATTTACGGAAAAAACCGAAATTAGAGAAAAAAGTCGCTATTACGGTGTTTAGTTTCCCACCAGATAAGGGAAATGTGGGAACTGCCGCGTATTTAGACGTATTTGGGTCTATTTACGAGGTAATGAAAGCTTTACGAGGCAATGGCTATGATCTGCCAGAATTACCTGAATCTCCTAAAGAATTGATGGAAGCGGTGATCCATGATGCTCAGGCTCAATATGCCTCTCCTGAGTTAAATGTAGCTTATCGGATGTCTGTGGAGCAATATGAACGCTTAACGCCATATTCCGTCCGTTTAGAGGAAAATTGGGGGCCACCTCCTGGAAATTTGAACAGTGACGGACAAAATTTACTGATCTATGGTAAACAGTTTGGCAATGTATTTATTGGGGTACAACCTACCTTTGGATATGAAGGTGATCCCATGCGGTTACTGTTTTCGAGATCTGCGAGTCCTCATCATGGGTTTGCTGCTTATTACACCTATTTAAACCAAGTTTGGAAAGCGGATGCGGTGTTACATTTTGGGACTCATGGATCACTGGAATTTATGCCAGGAAAACAGATGGGAATGTCCGGGGACTGTTACCCTGATACTCTCATTGGTATGATTCCCAATTTGTATTATTATGCGGCAAATAATCCCTCAGAAGCAACTATTGCTAAACGTCGCAGCTATGCAGAAACCATCTCTTATTTGACTCCTCCTGCTGAGAATGCAGGGTTATATAAGGGATTAAAAGAATTAAGTGAGTTAATTGGTTCTTATCAAACCTTAAAAGATAGTGGTCGCGGTGTTCCCATTGTTAACACCATCATGGATCAATGTCGGATAGTCAATTTGGATCAGGATATTGAATTACCTGATACGGATGCTAAAGATATGACCCAAGAAGAACGGGATAATATTGTCGGTTTGGCCTACCGAAAATTGATGGAAATTGAGTCCCGTTTATTACCTTGTGGACTTCATGTCATTGGAAAACCTCCCACCGCAGAAGAAGCGATCGCAACTTTAGTAAATATTGCTGCTTTAGATCGGGAAGAAGAAGAAATTCTCGCTTTACCTCGCATTATTGCTAACAGTTTGGGACGAAACATTGAGGAAATTTATCAAAACAGCGATCGCGGAATTTTAGAAGATGTAGAGTTACTACAACAAATAACTTTAGCAACCCGTGAAGCAGTTTCTGCTTTAGTTAAAGAACAAATAGATGCAGAAGGACGAGTTTCTTTTGTCTCTAAACTCAACTTTTTTAACATGGGTAAAAAGACACCTTGGGTAGATACTTTACATAATTTAGGTTATCCTAAAGTCGATCAAGATGCCTTAAAACCCCTGTTTGAATACCTCGAATTCTGTTTAGAACAAGTTTGTGCAGATAATGAATTAGGGGGTTTACTGAAAGCATTAGAAGGGGAATATGTATTACCTGGCCCTGGTGGTGATCCTATTCGTAACCCCAACGTTTTACCTACTGGTAAAAACATCCATGCGTTAGACCCTCAATCTATTCCTACCTTAGCCGCCGTTAAGTCTGCTAAAATTGTGGTAGATCGCCTGTTAGCCCGTCAAAAAATTGACAACGGAGGCAATTATCCTGAAACCATTGCTTGTGTATTATGGGGAACCGATAACATCAAGACTTATGGGGAGTCTCTCGCACAAATCATGTGGATGGTAGGGGTTAAACCTGTACCCGATGCGTTAGGAAGGGTCAATAAATTAGAGTTAATTTCCCTCGAAGAATTAGGAAGACCTCGTATTGATGTAGTTGTCAACTGTTCTGGTGTGTTCCGTGACCTATTTATTAACCAAATGAACCTTTTAGATCAAGCGGTTAAAATGGCAGCAGAAGCGAACGAACCCTTAGAGATGAACTATGTTCGTAAACACGCATTACAACAAGCAGACGAAATGGGAATTAACCTGCGTCAAGCAGCAACCCGTATCTTTTCTAATGCTTCTGGTTCCTATTCTTCTAACGTAAACTTAGCGGTAGAAAACAGCAGTTGGGAAGAAGAAAAAGAGTTACAAAATATGTATCTCAACCGCAAAGGTTTCGCCTTCGACTCTGATAACCCAGGAGTCATGAATGATAACCGCAAAGTGTTTGAAGCAGCGTTAAAAACGGCTGATGCGACATTCCAAAACTTAGATTCTTCCGAGATTAGTTTAACGGATGTTTCCCATTATTTCGACTCTGACCCGACAAAAGTAGTGTCTAGTTTACGGGAAGATGGTAAAAAACCTTTTGCTTATATTGCGGATACAACAACTGCTAACGCACAAGTTCGTACATTATCCGAAACCGTCCGTTTAGATGCGCGTACCAAGTTATTAAACCCTAAATGGTATGAAGGAATGTTATCTCACGGTTATGAAGGTGTACGGGAACTTTCTAAGCGTTTAGTCAATACAATGGGATGGTCTGCAACTGCTGATGCAGTAGATAATTGGGTGTATGAAGATGTTAACACAACCTTTATTCAAGATGAGGAAATGTGTAAACGTCTGATGAATTTAAACCCTAATTCTTTCCGTAAAATGGTCGGTACTTTACTCGAAGTAAATGGCCGAGGTTACTGGGAAACCTCAGAAGAAAACTTAGACAGGTTACAGGAATTATATCAGGAGGTTGAGGACAGAATTGAAGGAGTAGAGTAGAAACTAATCCTTAATAACTGACTGTAGAGACGTTGCCTGCAACGTCTCTACTTTTTTGGGTAAAGAACCATAAAAAAGTACGTATCTAATATCATTTGTCAATGAATTCAATCACACTAATGTTGTGATTAATATCACTAATATCATAGTTTTTTAAAGAATATAATAGATTGGTGTTATTGCTGAGGAAGTTAAACCAAATATGACGAACTTTAAAGACAAAGCAGAAGGGACAGCCTTAGTCGCTGGTGGAACTGCTGCGGGTGCTGGTTTGTCTGCCACTATTGGCGGTATGGGGTTAGTTGGTGGATTTGGGGGAGTAGCCATTGGTGCTGCTCCCGTTACTGCTGCGGGTGCTGTTGTTGGTGCTGCTGCTTATGGTGCCAAAAAAGCTATTGACAATCAAGATTTGTCCGCTTTAGGTGCAGTAGCTGCAGGTGCAGTAACAGGCGCAGGAGTGTCAACCATTGTAGGAGGAATGGGATTAGCTGTCGCAGGAACAGCAGTTGGTGTAGGAATGGCTCCCGTTGCAGCAGTAGGGGCAGTCGTAGGACTCGCTGGCTATGGATTAAAAAAACTTTTTGACAAAAAATAGTATTTTAGGAGGAAAAATTATGGATGACGTTCAATTTACCAATGACGCTCAAGTTATTGCTGCTATTGGTGCTATTGGTGCTATTGCTGCAAATGTTATTGCTGATGCAATTGTAGTTGCAGAAATCACTGCTCCTGCTTCTGGTATTTTAGGAGCAATAGGATTTACAACAACAACGACTGTTGCTGTTCCAGTAGCAGGTGTTGTTGTTTTTGCTGGATTAGCAGGTTATGGTATTTATAAAGGAGTACAATGGGCTAAAAACAACTAGAATAAATTTACATAATTAATCGCGTAGAGACGTTGCCTGCAACGTCTCTACAGGGTTTTAGGGGAAAAATGTAAATTTATTGATTATTTTGGGCATTTTAAATATCAATTAGCTTTATTGGCAAAATTTCTATGAATTTATATCAAAACCAATATCGTACTAAGTCTATTCGATTACCCAATAGAGACTATACTCAAAATGGATGGTATTTTGTCACAATTTGTACTTATAAAAAAATTAATTATTTTGGCGATATTATTAATACTAAAATGCAGCGATCGCCAATAGGTGACATTGCACAGCAATATTGGGTAGAAATTCCTCAACACCATCAGAATATATTTATTGATACTTTTATTATTATGCCTAATCATATTCATGGAATTATCATTATTGAAAATCCTAAATCCAGATGTAGAGACGTTGCAGGCAACGTCTCTACACAAACCATGATTAATGATGAATATAATTTACCTAAAGTCATGTCACAAATATCACCCAAAGCAGGGTCATTAAGTACCATAATTCGATCCTATAAATCTGCTGTTACCCGTTGGTGTGGTCAAAATAAATATAACAATTTTGCCTGGCAACCTAGATTTTATGATCATATTATTCGTAATGATGGATCATTAGAGCGAATCAGAGAATATATTATTAATAATCCGATTAAATGGGAAGAAGATAAAAATAATCCTATAAATTTATGGATATAAATTAGTAATTTTTTAAATTTTTATGAGATACTTTCAGGAGTTATATTATTTTCAAGATCTTCCTTTATGTTAGAACGTCCGTCTTTAGACTATTTTTTATCCCTTAAATATCCTATCTCAATTTACCCTGAAGATGAGGGGGGATATACTGCTTTAATTACCGATTTACCAGGGTGTATAACGCAAGGAGAGACATTAGAAGAAGTTGTCATTAATATTGAGGAAGCAAGAGAATTATGGATAGAAACCGTTTATTATAGTGGCAAAAAAGAGATTCCTTTACCCTCAAGAAAAATGAAAAAAAGTCGCTATAATATCGATTAAACCGCAACCGTTTCATTAATCGAATTAATTACCCTAAATTGTTCGGGATAAAGAATCACATTTTCATAATCATAATCTGTTATTAAACTATTATCAGGAATAGCTAAATCAACTGCATATCCTTCAGGATTTTCATAACATTCAACAATGCTTCCTTGTGTTCCTTTAGGGATAACATTTCTAGCAGAATTAGTTTTAATATCTACTAAGGTAATAATTCCATCATAGAGTTTTGCTTTCATTTTATGTTAATCCTTTTATTTAAGAACTTCCAGCCAATTTGTGATTAATCTAGGGATAGTTTGATTGTTGTCAATTTGCCATTTTGTTACTAATTTACCCTTACGATTATTAAGACCAGTTATAGATATAATAACAGTAAATCTAGTCCCGTATGGACTCGGTTCATCCAAAATAGCTGAAATCTGTTCTAATTCTGAACGTATTTGATTAATAATCAATTGAACTGCTATTTGACGACTTTGGGGACTGTCTATATTATAACCAAGTGCTTGAAAGGCTTTCGATTTTCCCTGATTATTAGGGTTGGATGGATTCATAGAATATTCTGTAAACTTGCGAGGATCAATCTCGGCATATCTCGCCATTGGTAAGGGATCACTAGATTGCGAATTTTGATCCATATTGATAGGCTTTTAGAATACTATTTATACCCTTTTTGATCTTACCATAATAACCCTTAAAGAAGGTGCATTAACGAAGTGTAATGCACCCTACAAAATAAGCATCGCACTAAGGAGAACAAACCCAATAACCATTGGAATGAAAATTCCTTGCTAATAAACTACCACTCCAGCAAGTATCCCATTTAACATTACCTGCAGCCTTAGCTTTTCCGCCGGATATTTCCCAATAGTACCCCTTGTCCTTGACTACATTACCAAAGTACCAAGTTCCTTGAGCTATTTGAGGACTAGCGCAGATCCAAAATCCGTTTTGCTGAAAATCATGTCCCAATAATTGTGTGTTTTGAGGACAGGTATCCCATTTTGCGTTCCCAACGGAAGCTATAGTGTCACCTGCTATTCTTGTGAGGTATCCTGTATTATTACGAACTGTTCCAATAAAAACTACATAATTAGTAGAACTAATAGAGATAGGCTGTCCAGTCTGTTGCGCTCTAGGATTAGGACGCGGCGTTGGTGGACATCCCCCTGGTGGACAAGTCCAATCATCAGGATTACAAGTAATATCTCCCCAACCACATCCCGCGATTGCTGGTGGGATATTAGACAAACATACACTAATTGTCGGAACCGTAAAAGCAACAGCAATTAAGGTTGCTAAATAGAGTTTTTTCATAATTGTCCTTTTTCTACAAACTCAAGTCTTTTCTTTAATTAAAATTGATTAAGGATTAGTATGAATAGTCTCATCAAGACGGAAAAAAACGGGACTTTTCTAAATAATCTTTACAAAAGACAGCTTTTAGCGGATAATAGCGGATAAAGACTGGCATAAACGGTTAAATACCTATGAATTCCCAAGAGTTAGTAAGCTATTTAGATGAGTTGATATTCTCCTCAACAGGAAAACATATTGATAGTTTACAAACGGCTATTTTAAAAGGGGTTTTAAATGGTCAAAAATATACGGATATTGCAAAAAAATATAATTCTAGCACGGGTCACGCAAAAGATGAAGCTTATAAACTTTGGCAAGTTCTTTCTGATACATTAGGTGAAGATATTAATAAGTCTAATTTACGTGCAACTATTGAAAGAATAAAAGGTAAAAATTCTAAGATTGTTGGTAATATTGTTCAAATTGATAAACTTAATTTTTGTCCTAATTCTTATCCTGATATTGAAGAAAATAATGATATTATTCCCGATGATCAAATTATAATTGACCCTATCCAGAAGAAAACAAAACGAGAAACTATTCCCCGTTTAGTTAAATTAGGATTAACAGCAGAACAAATTGCTGAAGCTTTAGACTTATCTATTCAAGAAGTTAGTAAAATTATCGCCAGTCAGCAATAGAATATTCTTTGTTAAGCTAAAATTAATTACAACATCCTGAAACTCTTATGAATCAAGTAACCCTATCCCAAGACATTATCACAGGTATTACTCAACTTGCGAATCAATTAAACTTGTCTGTAGATGAACTCTTAGAACAAATCAGTCAAGGAAAATTAACCATAATTGATACAGAAGAATTAGAAGACTTATTAGATGTACGAGATGCTATCATAGCTGAAACCGATCCTGACAATCAAGAACGGATTTCCTGGGAAGATGTTAAACAAGAGTTAGGATTATAATCTAAGTTATGACAGATTATAGAATTGAATTCCTAAAAACAGCTAAAAAAGAACTGTCAAAACTGTCTAGAGACATTCAGGAACGAATCAGAAATAAAATTGATACGTTAAAAATTAATCCTTATCCTCCTGATGTTAAACAACTCAAAAATGGTGATGGCAGATTAAGAATAAGAATAGGAGACTATAGAATTATTTATAGGGTCGAGAATAATACTTTAGTTGTTTTAGTAATTAAAATTGGCCATCGTAGTAAAATTTATAAACAATAAAAGGAGAAATCATAATTTAAAATCTATCTGAAAACATTTTTTATCCCTTAAATATCCTATCTCAAATATTATGAATCAATATATTTTGTTCAATAAACCCTATGGAGTATTATGTCAATTTACTGATAAAGATAACCCAAATACTCCCCGTCCAACCCTTAAAGATTATATTCCAATTCCTGATATTTATTCCGTCGGAAGACTTGATTTTGATAGTGAAGGGTTATTATTATTAACGAATAATGGCCCTCTAAAACATCGTTTGTCCCATCGAGAATTTGCCCATCCTCGCACTTATTGGGTACAAGTAGAACGCATTCCTGATGAACCCACACTGAATCATTTACGTCAAGGGGTACAAATTAAAGATTATTGTACTCGTCCGGCCCAAGTAAAACTGTTAGCAACTCCCCCGAATTTATCCCCCCGTAACCCCCCTATTCGCTACCGTAAAACCGTTCCTACCTCTTGGTTAGAAATAACCTTAACTGAGGGAAGAAACCGACAAGTTAGACGGATGACTGCTGCTATAGGCTATCCTACCTTAAGATTAGTGCGGGTTTCTATCGGTTTTAAAACAGGTAAAACCCTAGAAAAATTGAGTTTAGGAGACTTAAAACCTGGAGAATGGCGCGAAGCAACTAAACTAGAAAGACATAGCCTAGAAAATCTAAGTTATCAATAATGACAATTGAAACATTCTAAAGGAATAAGATATGCTGACAACTAACTTAAATCAAACGGTTAATTCTTGGTCTAATCTTGAAGATAATATTTTCGTTCCTCATACTGAAGCAGAATATAAAAAATTAGTGGCGATTCTTGACGAATTAATTGATATTGTAGGTGAGGATGAATCTCATCCCTTAGCTTCATTAATGGAAGTAATAGGGGTATTAATTGAAAATTATGAAGATCAATATGTCAGCGAATTGTCTATTTAAAAAAGATCTCTAGTTCAAGATTGTATATAAGATGGTTGTTGAACCCATTTATCACCTATAATAGTTAATTAAGATACCCAATGTTATACCCATAATGGACTCTGTTAACCTTGATCTTAGTTCCTTGATTAATTTAACTGATGAGCAATTTTTTCAACTCTGTCAAGAACACGAATTAGTTAACTTTGAACGAAATGCAGACAGAACAATGGTTTTAATGCCATTAGTTGGTGCATTAACCAGTAATATTAATGGTAATATTACATATCAATTAGGAACCTGGAATAAAAATTATAAATTAGGTATTGTTTTTGGTTCAGATGTCGGATTTACTTTACCTAATGGTGCAGTTCGTTCCCCTGATGCTGCATGGATAAAACAAGAAAAATGGGAAGCATTAAATCAAAATGAAAGAGAAAAATTTGCTCCTTTATCTCCTGATTTTATCATTGAATTACAGTCAAAACAGCATAAACTATCTCGGTTACAAGCAAAAATGCGAGAGTATCTAGAAAACGGAACAAGTTTAGGATGGTTAATTGATTTAGAAACAAAAAAAGTAGAGATTTATAGACAAGGAAAAGACTTGGCAATATTAGATAATCCCAAGACATTATCAGGAGAAGATATCTTACCTGATTTTATCTTAGACTTAACATCAATTTGGTAAATTTATCTTACCAGTCATCTTCTTCTTCTAATACTGCTTTTTGTTGAATGGGTGGTTGTTTAAATTCTTCTGGAAGTTCTTCTGTTTCTTCCTCCCAAGTATCTGTTAAAGGTTGCACTACTTTAGCGATCGCATCTTTAACAAATCCCTTAATAAATTCATCTTTTCGACTTAATTGAAACTGTCTTTGTACAACTTCTGTAATTCCCCCATCTCCCCAGTCTTGATCATGACGGAAATATTCAACAAAACTTTTGCCAGCAATGCGAGTTAAATAAGCTGCTGTTACTCCTTGAATGACTTTACCAATGAGATAGGTTGCCATATTTAATTGTAATACCCTACTTAATAAATCAACGGCCCCTTTAACTACTCCTAAACTGACTAAAGTTTTGCCTAAAGAAAGGGCTAAATCTTTCCCATTATCACTGTTTAATTCGCACCCATAAACTTTACCAATTTCTACTACCATTTGAGCATTAACTGCGGCAGTTGCTAACATATCAACCACAGGTAAAGGGGTAACAGCAATGACACCTGCACCGATCCATTGATAACGATCAATAATCTGATCAGCTTGTCTTTTGCGTTGACGATCAATAATTTTTCTTGCTTCTTCTCCTAAGCGTTGTGATTGTAGTAAAATGTTATCAGCGATTAAATCTTCTCCCTCTGCTCTTAATACCACAGCTAAGCGTTTAATGAGGGGAATAATATCAGGTTCAGGTTGCATAATTTCCCCCGTTGTGCGTTTAAATTGTTGGGGGTTAGCAGCAATAGAAATGACATCAGAAGCAGCAATAAATCCTTTAACTCTTTGCCGTAACTGCTGCATGATTTGCTCTTGTTCTTCTTCGGTATAAAGGTCAATCTTATTAAAAATTAATAGCGATCGCTTACCAATATCTGCCAGAATGTGTAAAGGTTCATATTCTGATTGACGCAAATCATTATCCACCACAAACAACAATAAATCTGCTTCTGTTGCTAACTGTCTAGCTAGAGTTTCTCGTTCCGTTCCTTCTATTCCTGCTTCTAAAATACCTGGGGTATCAGTAATTAAAATTTCTCGTGAAATTCCCTTTAATTTTAAATGATAAGTTTCCCCAATTTTAGTCGTTCCCATAGTAGCATCTACCTGACCAACAATCTCCCCAATTAAAGCATTAACTAAAGATGTTTTTCCGGCTGAACCTGTCCCAAAAACAATTACTTTTAACTCACCTCTGATTAAACTTTGTGCAATTTCTTGGGAACGATTTAATAGTGCTTTTTGGGCAACTTTATCCTGAATTTGTTGGACTTGACGACGGACAGCTTTTAAGTTTTCTTCTGCTGCTTCGGTTTTTTGTTCAGGTAATTTTAGCTGACGACGTTTACTTTTTCGAGATTTCCGAGATGTGGTTAAATTAAAATAATAAATAAACCCATAAATTGATAAACCTAACAACCCCATAATCAGAAAAATCAAAAAATTAGCGAGAAGAGGGGCCGTAAAAGAAACTTGAATATAAAGTCTGTAAATAGAATTAATTAACCAAATAATTAGCCCTAGAATGATACTAAGACCAATAACCAAAATCATTAGACGAGGAAGCGGCATAGATCAGCAATTAACCCTTAACTTATTTATGAGTTTCAGCATTCCTAAAAATGCCCTCATTCACCATTTTATCAATTATTGCTCAAAGCTTGTGGGTTGAAAGATCATTTCATCATTGTTAAACGCTTTAAATTCTAACGCATTGCCACTTGGATCAAGAAAAAACATCGTTGCTTGTTCTCCAACTTCTCCTTTAAACCGAAGATAAGGTTCAATGACAAAATCAATTCCTTGTTGTTTTAAGCGATCGGCTAAAGTTTCCCATTCTTTCATCTCTAAAATAACCCCCCAATGTCTGACCGGAACTTGTTTTCCATCCACAGTATTAACGGGTATTGTTTCAGACTCCGTTAAACAAAGATGGGCAGTAATTTGATGGCCAAAGAGACTAAAATCAATCCATGTCTCAGAAGTTCTACCAACAGGACAACCTAGAATAGTTTCATAAAAATATCTAGTTTCAGCCAAATTAGTTACAGGGAAAGCAATATGAAAGGGTCGAATTGTCATAATTTACTAAGCTACCAAAGTTTGATGAACATTGCTATAATCTTTGAGTAATAACCGATTGATTACAATAAGTATCTTATTTGTGACAGTCTAGAAGGCTGTGTTACTGTTTACCTCTCAATTATAAATACTATCTTCTATGTTTCGACCCCAACCTATTGCACCATTACCTGGTCAAGAGTCTGTCTGGGACTATCCCCGTCCTCCCCGTTTAGAACCCTGTGATCAACAAATTATCATTATTTTTAATGGGATCACTCTAGTGGAAAGTCGGCGGAGTTATCGAGTCTTAGAAACCAGTCATCCCCCATCTTATTACATTCCTCCCGAAGATATTAAAATGGAATATTTACACCCGACAAATCAACAGTCTTTTTGTGAATGGAAAGGGCCCGCAAATTATTACACTATAATGGTTGGGGATAAACAAGCGGTTAATGTGGCTTGGTGTTATCCTAACCCAACTCCAGAGTTTGCCCCCATTAAAGATTATCTGGCTTTTTATGTGAGTCCGATGGATGAATGTTTGGTCAATGGAGAAAAAGTAACCCCTCAACCTGGCGGTTTTTATGGCGGTTGGATCACCTCTGATATTGTTGGCCCCTTTAAGGGTGTTGCAGGGAGTTGGGGGTGGTAACGGTTTCAGTGAGGAGATGAGGAGAAAATTTTCTTATTACCCCATCAACATAAGAGACTTTACAAAAGCTTCTGATTCAAAGTTAAGATTTAATACTACAATTCGGCCAACGTTAGATTGATGAAAAAAAGGGTTAGGAAGTAACTTATATGGGTGAGTCAGAAAAAATCTCAGTTGGAATTATCGGAGCTTCGGGATACGGTGGTGTACAGTTAGTGAGATTACTGCAAGAACATCCCAAGGCAGAAGTGGTGTATTTGGGAGGGAAAGGCAGTGCCGGGAAGCCCTACGCTGAATTGTATCCCCATTTAGGGCATCAAGTTAATTTGACCATTGAACCCATTGACACAGATGCGATCGCGGCTCGCTGTGAGGTAGTATTTTTAGGTCTTCCCAATGGCCTCGCTTGCGATCTGGCCCCCCAACTAATTGAAAAAGGCTGTAAAGTCTTAGATCTCTCTGCTGACTATCGCTTTAGAGACTTACAAACCTATAGTAGTTGGTATCATACAGAAAGAAAAGACACAGAAACCGCATCAAAAGCAGTTTATGGACTGCCAGAATTGTACCGTGAGGAGATTAAATCAGCTTCTCTTATTGGTTGTCCTGGGTGTTATCCTACGGCGAGTTTGATGGCCCTTTCCCCCTTACTGAAACAAGGATTAATCGTGCCAGAAACCGCGATTATTGACGCAAAATCAGGCACTTCAGGGGGAGGTAGACAGGGAAAAATTAACCTTTTGTTAGCGGAAGCAGAAGGATCATTTGGGGCCTATGGGGTAGGAAAACACCGTCATACCCCAGAAATTGAGCAAGTTTGTTCTGAATTAGCCGGTCATGAAGTCAGGGTACAATTTACCCCCCATTTACTGCCTATGGTACGAGGTATCCTTGCCACCGTCTACGCAACCTTAAGAGATCCTGGGTTAGTTAGAGACGATATTTTGACCATTTACAGTGCCTTTTATCGTTCCTCTCCTTTTGTCAAAATCTTGCCTAATGGGGTTTATCCACAAACTAAATGGGCTGCTGGCACAAATCTTTGCTACATTGGCATCGAAACCGATCCTCGCACTGATCGCGTGATTGTTCTCTCGGCCATTGATAACCTAATTAAAGGTCAAGCAGGTCAGGCGATACAATGTTTAAATCTGATGATGGGATGGGAGGAAACCCTCGGTTTACCGAATTTGTGTTTCTACCCTTAAAATTAACGAAAATAAGGTAATACCCATCTCAATTTCATATTATGAAATCACTGCCAGCAAGATGAAAGCCTCCCCCGCATCTGATGAATGTAGGGGCGCAAGCCTTGCGCCCTTACTTCTGACTGATGACTGATAACCGAATCATTGAGAAATTTCATGCTAATTCAAACCCCCGACTGGGTAAAACACGCCGTTTTTTATCAAATTTATCCCGATGCTTTCGCTAGAAGCATCCCCTCTCACCAACAATGGTTATTGGATATCCCCTTAGAAAACTGGGATGCTTCCCCCACTTATCAAGGATATAAAGGGGGAAACCTTTGGGGAGTAATCGATAAGTTAGATTATTTACAAGATTTAGGGGTAACGGCCCTTTATTTTACCCCGATCTTTCGTTCTGCTAGTAATCATCGTTATCATACCCATGATTATTATCAAATTGACCCCTTATTAGGGGGAAATAAAGCCTTTGATATCTTGTTAAAAACGGCCCATGAACGAGGGTTTAAAGTGGTTTTAGATGGGGTTTTTAATCATGCTAGTCGGGGCTTTTTCTTCTTTAATGATATTTTGGAAAACGGCCCTAATTCCCCCTGGTTAGATTGGTTTAAAATTGAAGGATGGCCCCTTTCCGCCTATGATGGCAGTCTTCCCGCCAATTATGTTTCTTGGATTGATTATCGCGCTTTACCCCAGTTTAATCATGATAATCCCGCCGTCAGGGAATATATTATGCAGGTGGGTGAATATTGGTTAAAACAGGGAATTGATGGCTGGCGTTTAGATGTACCAGATTGTATCAAAACTCCAGGTTTTTGGCAAGAATTTCGGCAACGGGTAAAAGCTATTAATCCTGATGCTTATATTGTTGGAGAAATTGCTTTTGATGCCACTCAATGGTTAGATGGAAAGCAATTTGATGGGGTAATGAATTATCCTTTTGGCCGCGCAACTATTGCTTTTATTGTTGGCGATCGCTTGGACAAAACAGCCGTTCCTGGTTTCTATAAACCCTATCCTGCCCTAGATGCGGCTGATTATGCCACAGAAATTAATCAATTATTAAAACGCCATCCTTGGGAAATTCAATTAACCCAATTAAACCTGTTAGATAGTCATGATACAGCCAGATTAATTACCATGGCAGGAGGCGATCATAATTTAGTTAAATTAGCGACTCTCTTATTATTTACCTTTCCTGGTACTCCTAATATCTTTTATGGGGATGAAATCGGTTTAGAAGGAAGTCATGATCCTGACTGTCGTTATGGATTTCCTTCTCCAGAAAATTGGAATCAAGAAGTATTAAGTTATCATCGTAAATTAATACAATTACGTCAAAAATATACAGCATTACGCACGGGAGAATATCACACTTTATATGCTCAAGGAAATATTTATAGTTTCGCTCGTATTTTAGACAATCAAATATTCATTATTGCTCTAAATAAAGGAGAGAAAGCTAATAATATTAAAGTAACAGAATTCGAGAATTGTCAATCAATTTTAGCTTTACAACCGAGTCAAGTTGTGTATGGAGAAGGAACCATTGAATGGGGTCAAGATTATTTAAGCTTAACCATTCCTTCTCGTTCTGGATTAATAATTACTATTAATTAATCGGCTCTACCGAACCTAGGATGTAAAACCATTAAAAATTACAGGCTTAAAATTAGGCTGTGTAGACAGCCTTGGCGCTTATAGAATAAGGCTTTAGCCTGTATTCATTTATTAATTTTACATGGCAAGTTCGGTAGAACCAATTAATCAAGGGTCAACTCTTGAGGTTTTTTCAGAAACATCCTAGGGGTCAACAACCGTTGATCTCTACAAGTATATAAATTAATTTATCTAATTTAGAGGCAGCCAAAACAAAAGGTTCTAACATCGAAGAAGCTATCAAATAAGCCCCCGAAAAGCCAACCCAAGAAATATAAAATCACGGCGTAGTCACCTAGCTAATGCCGTTTTTTTTATGAGTCATGAGGAGAAGACTTAGAAACGGGTGACTGGTAATTTTTCCTCTCCTTTTAGGGTTTGATCATGGGTTAATAAAACCCGCTCAGGTTGATTTTTCAAAAACCCTAAAATAGCTGTTCCAACTAATAAAGTTGCCATGATCGAGAAAAATGCGCCATTAGCGCAAACCCCTAACATAATTAAGCTGAAATTAAAGAAAACTTTGTGGGGGGTTGTCAATGTCATCTCATTTTTCATGGTTGTTAACTCTACTCTTTAAATTCTCTTGATTATAAAGCAAGGTAAGTATTTTTGCGTAAAGATTCCAGAAAAAAAGCAGAACTAATGGGGAGGTGTGGTAAATGGCGATCGCCCTTGTTGAGTCTCGTTGAGTAATTTTTCTAGGGAGTCCCAGTCTTCTGTGTTTATTTGTTCAATAACCTGATCCAATTGTTGACGATAAGTCATCAGCGATCGCAATAAAGCCCTTTGATTATATTGAGCCATCATCATCCCTAATTCGGGGTTTCCCCCTCCAACGCGACTGGTATCTCTAAAACCAGAACTGGCTAATTGTTGTGCTAATTTGAGGACAATGGGATCACTTTCTCTGACACAACTAGCGATTAAACTAGCACTAATCATCACGGGTAAATGGGAGATCCAAGCAACAGCTTGATCATGATTTTCCGGGGAACAATGATAAACAATTGAACCCAGAGATTGAGCCAAATCTTCTAAAATTTTAACTCCATCTTTTGGTGTATTTTCTATAGGCGTAATGACATAAGGAGCATTTTTAAATAAGTTAGTTTGCGCTGCTTCTATGCCTTGTTCGGCTGTTCCAGCCATGGGATGTCCTCCCACAAAGTTTTGCCATAAAGCTGCACATTCCTGGACAATTGGCGTTTTTACTGACCCGACATCTGTAATAATTGTGTCTTTCTTTAAATAGGGTTTTAATTGTTGTAAAGTTGGAAAAATTAAGCCAATAGGCGTACAAATAAAGATAATATCGGTGGAAGCAAGTAAACTTATATTCGTATCAGCTTGGTCAACCACACCTCTTTCTCTGGCTCGTTGACAGGTGTTTTCTTGACGAGAAACCCCCAGAATTTCATGGCCAAGATGGCGCAAATCTAGACCGAGGGAACCACCAATTAATCCTAATCCAATAATACCAATTTTCATTAATAATTTGATCTAGGGTGATAATCTTGACAATTAATTGCTTGTTCTGTATTCGCTTGATCAGGGTTAACAGGACATTTTAGACGATAATCATTCGTGAAATATTGACAGGTGCTACAGGGAATTTTGTGCATTAACTTAGCTCGATTTGTTGTTTCCTGAATGGCACTCCCTAGGGTTAATACTAACATGATCAGGAATGTCCAAGCAGTAATAAAGCAAAGGGGAACAAGAATCCCCTGTAGGATTTCCCTTGAGGTGTAGAGAAGGTGTAACACAGATTTCTAGGAGTTTAGAACTGTTTTGGTTATGGCCATAGAGCCAAGGCTATTTTATTCTTTCTCATTCCCTCAGTCTAAAGCCTAGGGTTATACTAACGAAGCCCGCCTTCACGGGCTTGGCGATAATAGCTAAACCCTTTAGGGTGTCAGCATCAGGGAGAATGAAATAGCCCGGCAATAGAGCCTATTTGATTGGTGAAAATAGGACTCCCACTTAGTCCTATTTTACTTAAAAGTCACCTATTTAATCAGATTTTTTGTAACTCTTAACATTAAGAAATTGTGGAGAATTTTAGATCATAATTTTTTGATTTCTAATAAAAAAAGGCTAACTAAAAGTGGTCAACCAGTAACTTTAAATCAGTTTGTCTGAAATTAAACGAAGGCTTATTCTGATTTTTTATGGCTTTTAGGTAGATTTAAAAATTGATTATTCAGATCATGATTAGCTGCTGAAATTGGAGAATATGAAAAATTTTTAGCAGAAACTTTTCTAAAAACCTGCTGCATAACCATCGTCAGATTATGCCAAGATAGGGTCTGATTTACAGGCAATAAAGAACGTTCTTGCAGAAAATTTTGTAATTTTTTTAGTGCAAGATTAGCCATTTGATATTCAGCAGATGTTTCTGAAACCAATGGCATTGACTTTCTTAAGGGATCACGTTCAATAGCTGCTAAAGCACGACGAACTGCTAAATTAATCTGTGCTTTATATTTTTCTTTTCCTATGCGTTTTTGTTGCTCTTTTCCAATTACACTAGAAGCATAAAGGGGCGGTAGGCGATTAAGGGCATAGGTTGAAACTTCAATTTTGTTAAGATAACATTTGAGATTTTTAGGATAAAATTTGAGTTGTTTTTCCAGTTCTTCTTTTACCAATAATTCCATGATATTGATATGAACCTGAGACGCATTTTCTCTGGTGTTGCTCATGGGAAAATCCTCGATATTAATCAAAAGCAAATAAAACACTAACCACCAAAAAACCTCTTCAAAACCCCAGAATAATAACCACCTAGTCTAGTTTGTGACCATACTAGCGGAAAAACACGGATGCCAGCCAAGGTTTCAGGAATATAATCTCCTTAATTATACGCAAAAAGAAGATAATTGTCGAATATTTTTTTAAAAGTTTACTTTATCAAAACTTTAAATAAATACTTAAGTAGTCTAACTAAATCATTAAAAAATAACTGAAAATTTTCGCAATTAATCAGTAAATTTTGGGAGAGTTATTGAAGAAGTTCAGTAGAAACCCTTAAAAATTTAAACTATCGGTAGGCGATGGTAGGGGGAATTCAGGAATTACCCCCACTAATTGCCTTAAAAATCATCAGGAATCACCCATTGAGGCGGCTGAGTGAGTTTCTTTCGCCTGGCTTCCTCGGCCATTGCCAAAATTTTATCTAAGGAAGTTTCTTGAATAAACTTTGTCGCTTCTTCGGCGTGTTCTCGATGAGGACATTGTTCTCCTAAAATGCAACCATTCACACAATCAATTTGACAGTTAACGGAATTTTCCATAATTTGCTCTACCTTCAAATTTTCCCGGCTCAAACCGTCATCATGTTAACTCAAGAAAGCCACAACCCTTTGTCATTGCTGTTACTTTCAAACTCAGTCAATGATCGAAAATGAGAAAAATCCATATTTTTGGTAAAATTATAGTCAAAGCAGGTAACAATAAGTATGTCCCCAAGCCACTTATCTCCGAAGGATACGTCTTTTCCTCCCTCCTCACGGTTCAGTATTAACTGGAGAGAAGTTGGCCGTGTCATGCTTAAATATTCATTGCCCATCAATCCCATGAATACCCAACCTGACGAGATGGGAACAGATGAGCAACAAGCATCGATTTCCTTAGCCCTGGGATTTGAACCTGATTCTACCCATTATCCTCCCCATCAAACCCCAGGAACAAACTTATCCCCAGATTTAAGCCTTGATATTTCCAAGGATAGAATCTACCAACAAGAACAATTTTTTCAAAAGATATTCCTCTCAGATAATGCTCACAACCTTCCGCAAAACATTGCCATTATCGGAGAATCCGGTATGGGTAAAACCCTTTTCTTACAAAAAATTGCCCATCTGATACTAGAGCAAACGGATAAAATACCCATTTGGATAGGGCCTCATCAACTTAGAAAAAACAAATTACAGGAATATTTATGGGAAAAATGGCTGATTCAAGGGTCAAATCGCTACCGCACCCAAGACTCTATTCCCAGAGAAGTTTGGCAACGAGAATTTGAGCAATTATTAGCCCATCAAAAAGTTTGGTTATTGTGCGATGGCATGGATTATTGGTTTGATGAATCTGTCGATCGGGTTGCGTCCTCTCCTCTGGAATGGTTGATAGAACAACGCCAAGACATGACAGATCAACTACCAATCATCTTAACCTGTCAAACCCAAACCTGGGGAAATAAACCCCGTCTTTTACCCAAATTTGAAGTCTATCAAACTCAACCCTTAGAAAATCACCATCACATTAAACAGTTTATTCAGCAATGGTTTCTTCCTAGCTTGCTCTTCGAACAACGAAAACCCCTCAAAGAACATTTAGATCAGCAATTATGTCGGATTTTAGAGGAACCCGAAACCCAACACCTGCAACGATGGCTGAAAAATCCGCAACGTTTAGCGTTGTTATGCCGTTTTTGGCTGAAAAATCCCAATCAGTTCCCTAAAACCTCCGCGCAACTCTATCAGGGGTTAGTCAATGAATTCTATCAATGGCAAGCAGAAAACATCTCGACAACCCTTCAACAAAAGCAACAATTAAGTCATTTACTGGCTATCTTAGCTCTAAAAAATCAGTCCCACAGTGAAACTTCTTCGATCATTGACTATGAGATGATTGTGGATAGTTTTGGGGAAAATCTTCCTCTATTTTCCTTAGCGGTTCAATTAAAATGGCTGATTCCCGTGGGAATGGTCACAGAAAATGAGGAGAACAATTATTATACTTTTTGCGATCAGACCTTTCGAGACTACTTTGCTGCCCTCGCCATTGATGACTGGCAGTGTTTTTTAAATAGTCATAATACGACCTATCCCATTTTTAGCTACCAATGGCAGAATAGTTTTCGCTTTTGGTTAGGAAGGGAAGATATTTCTACAGACGACAAAGAAACCTTAATAAAAGCCTTGATGACGATTGATGACCAATGTGGCCCAGCCAATTTCTATGGACTGAGGGCCTATTTCATCGCAACCACGGGATTAGGAGAAATTCCTAATTGTTCCTACGGGACGCAAATGGTGGAACAACTTCTGGATTGGGGATTTGAGACTACATCTGTGCCATCTTCCTCTCAGACTGTTGCTTTAAGTTTACGCTCATTGGCAGCAAAAGAGAGTCTTCATACCCTTTATCGTCCCTTGGCCATCGCTGCCCTTATCACTCTAATTGAGAATTCTACAGATGAAGAGGAACAAAAAGAGAGACTACAATTTTTAGGGCGACTGGCAAAAGGCAATGCTGTGGCGATCGCGGCTTTAACTCAATTTCTCACAACGGCCACCTCTCCATCTCTTGGCTGGCAAATCGCGGAAACCCTCGGAACCATTGATTCGGGGAATGCACAAGCGATCGCTATTTTTGTTGAGTTGCTAGAAACTGCCACAACGGACGAAACTCGTCAAATGGCTTTTTTAGGGTTAGAAAAAATTGCCCAAGGTAATCTTCAAGGGATCAAAGCCCTCATTCATTTACTCCACAGTCAATCTTCTCCTTCCCTAAGACGACGGACGTTTCAAGCCTTAGAAATCATTGGCCAGGGCAATGCTACAGCTATTGCTATTCTGGTGCAACTCATTCGGACAACTAAAGAAATTGGCATTCGACGGCAAGCGGCCGAAAGTTTGGAAAAAATTGATCCCGGCAATCCCACCGCCATTACTGTTTTGGTACAATTACTGGAAACAGCTAACAACCCAACCATTCGTCAAGAGGCGGTTTATAGTTTAGGAGAAGTTTGTCCGGGTAATGTTCAGGCCATTATGGCTTTGGTCACTCTTTTACAACAAAATAATGATGTTTATCTGGGTTGGATTGCCATTAGTAGTTTAGGCAAAATTGGCGAAGGAAATGAACAGGCGATCGCTATTTTAGAAAACCTTATGCACTCTGGGGAATCCTTACTACTTCGTAAAGAAGCCTTAGATAGTTTAGGCAAAATTGCTCCCAAAAATTCCGCCATTATGCAAGTTTCTCTTGAATTAATGAAACAGGTGGAAGATGAGGAAACCTATCGAGAAATTGCGGAAAGTTTAGGTAAGCTTGATCCTGGAAATCCAGGGGCTATTAATGGGTTAACCCAAATTTTACAAACCTCACGGGATGAATTTACCCTTCGTCAAGCCGCAGCAAGTTTAGGTAAAATTAATCCAGGCAATTTAGAAGCGTTGAGGGTATTAGTTAATCTGATTCAGTCTACGGATGATGCCGATATTCGAGGGTTAGCGGCTGAAAGTTTGGGAGATATTGGCCCAGGAAATCCGGTGGCAATGGCTACTTTAATTCGATTATTAGAAACCAGTACCAATCTTGAAAACCTCCGATGTGCTGCTAAAAGTTTGGGAAAAGTTGCCCCAGGAAATAAAGAAGCGATCGCCGTTTTTGTGAAACTTCTCCAAACCGTAAATAATTCCAATCTAGGAATAGAAATTGCTGAGAGTTTAATCGATATTTTGCCCTTGAAACAAATGCCTCAGATCGTGATTCAATTACGGGATTCTTTATTAAAAGAACCTGATTCCGAATCCTCTGCTTGTTACAAAGTAATGTGGCATTGCGCCCAATATTTATCTTATCGAGAGTTTTATCAAGCTTGGCATCAACGGGCTTTACCGACTCCCTTACTCTCGTCTAAAAATCTCCCGAAACCTCTTATTCCGCCTGTTGTCAATTCATCTTTAACGGTCCTTGAAAAATTAGGGCAAGAGACAGAAAAAATTCCTCAATTCAATTCAATTAAGTTAGTGTGGATTGAAAGTAGTCGCTTTATTGATCCAGGAAATCCTGCGATTGATATTTACGATCAAATGTTAGAACAACAATGTCAACCCTTTGAACATGGGTTGCCAGAAAACCTAGCAAAATTACGTCTTTATTGGCATCTTTTACAGCGAAACTCATCAAAAACTCAATTAATTTTATTGTTTTATGATGATGCTCACACTCCTCATTTATCCACTGATTTCTTAGAAATCTTGGGTAAATTTAAAGGGGTTATTGGTGTCATCAGTCAGCAAACATCGTCCGCTATCCCGATTTTTTCCCCAGATGATCCTCAGTTAATCCCCACATTATTAGAATGGATGACTAAACAAGTTCATTCACCCCTATAAAATACCGACAAAATGTAAGGGGCCATGGCCACTAATTAACTCAATTAATAAACCCAGAAATCCCACCATCGCTAACCGTCCATTCCAGACTTCAGCGGCCGTCGTCATCCCCCAGGCCCAACGTTCTTGGGGATACATTTTCATGTTTTTCTTGGGATGAGTGACACAATCAAAGGTAATGGGGGGTTCTTGCAAAGAATGCACCACTAACTGAGCGAGAGAGTCAATAAAAAGAGGATGGGTATTTAAAGCAGGAACCCGTTGAAAATTAGTAATGCCCGCTTCTTCAGCCAATTCTCGATACTCAATATCAATTTCTTGTAAGGTTTCAATATGTTCTGAAACAAAACTAATGGGAACTACCAATAAATCTTTGATTCCTTGTTCCCCTAATTCTTGTAAAGCGTCTTCTGTATAGGGTTTTAACCATTCCACCGGGCCCACCCGACTTTGATAAGCGAGGGTATGAGGGTTGGGACGGTTCAGGGTTTTCATGATCAAGCGCGTACAAGCTTCAATTTCTGCTTGATAAGGATCACCCGCTTCTTCTACATAGCTTTGAGGAACCCCATGGGCGCTGAAAAAGATATGAACTTGGTCAGGGTCAGCAATTTTGTCTAATTCTTGAGCAATTAAATCCGCCATGGCCCCCAAATAGCTTGGATGATCGTACCAAGAGGGAATTAAGGTATATTCAATTTGTCTCAGGGATGAATCCTGTTGCCACATTTCTTCCAGAACACGGAAACTAGACCCACTGGTACTGATGGAAAATTGGGGATAAAGGGGAAGAATTACTAATTTTTGCAGGCGATCGCGTTTAATGCGAGCGATGGCTTCTTCTGTAAAGGGATTCCAATAACGCATTCCAACATAGATACTGGCTTCTTGGCCAATTTCTGCCAGTCGCTGTTCTAGAGCTTCCCCTTGTGCCTCCGTAATCTTTCTTAAGGGAGAGCCTCCCCCAATTTGGCGATAATTTTCCTGGGATTTGCCACTTCTTAGGGTAGAAATGAGCCAAGCTAAGGGTTTTTGTAGCCAAGGAAAGGGTAAACGAATGATTTCTGGATCAGAAAACAGATTAAATAGAAAGGGACGAACATCCTCTAACTGTTCTGGGCCCCCTAAATTGAGTAATAAGATCCCAACGCGATCCATAGTTTTAAATAAAGAGTTAACATTTTGTGATTCTTTACTAATTTTAACTGATTGATGGCCCCCATGCACGTCCCTTTGCTTTGTCTGAGGATTTTTTATTTCCTGGGGCCCCAATTTCTTGAGGTGAAGATATTCAACCCTAATTAGATTAATTAGCCAATTGTGTTAATATTAAAAGCGGTCATCGACGTTAGCAAAAAAAATATTCGTGTAATTTACTTCAGAATAAATTGATACAATTCTTACCTGAAGAATTAACAAATTGAGAAGAAGGTGCAAAATGGAAGAATTACTAGAACTCAAGGATTTACTACTAGCGGGAAATATCAATGATGCTTTGTTGCTAGTAGAGGAAATGACGGAAATGAGCAAAGATGATAAGCTTAACAAAATTTTTAGTTTTGGTAAGATTTTGGTCTTACATCTGATTAAACAAGCAGCAGAAAAGCGGACAACAAGATCATGGGATTTGTCTATTGCTAATGCCACCAAAGAGATTCAACGCACTAATAAAAGGCGCAAAACGGGGGGAATATATCTAACAAAGGAGGAATTGCGAGAGACGTTAGAGGATGCCTATGAATTGGGGTTGAAAGGTGCAGCAAAGGAGGCTTTAGATGGTAAATATGAAGCAGAAGAAATTGCCGCTATGGTTGATCAAATAGCAATTATTGATCAAGCGATGGGGTTGATTTGGGAATAATGGGATAGAATTTTCACCAATGAATAATGAATAATGAATAATTACCGAGAACCTAAAGATGAGAGGATTGTTGAAAATGGAAAATATCTGAATTATTGTAAGCGTTCAGAGGGTTAGGCAACTAAAGGCATAGACTCATCTTTTCTTTCAAGATTGGAAGTAACGCTCGCATCTTCTCGATCTTCAGAGTAGATCGCTGTTGGAACTAAAGATGGTGTTGAAAATCCTTGTCGATGTGCGATGATGGTTTCTCGGATAAAATCCAAAACACTACGATTTTGAGACCGCAAACTACTTACCACCGTCAGCATTCTCGCCACGAATATACTGCCATTCTCACTTTGAGAACCAAAACTGTTCTTTTTCCACAATACAGCAGGGCGAATCGCTCTTTCCGCCGAATTATTAGTCGGTTCCACATCTTCTACTTCCACAAATAACCACAAGGCTGTTTCCACCTTCAACATCTGAAACTCCCGTTTTAGATGCGCCCAACATAACTGTCTTCGCTTCACATCCACCCAGTTGTAACTACCTAAACGATCGCTCCCCCATATACCCTCAAAATTTTCTCCCAACAAATGGCTCTCCCGTACTTGTGGTGATAAGTAAAGCTTATAATTCGTAGGGTGGGTTAGACGCGGCTATGATTTTGATGAAAAACTAATAAGTTTTAATCCGCGTCGTAACCCACCATCTTAAGTATTGTAGCTGATTATACATTTTATACCAAGATGTCGGGAGAGCCAAAATCTTCTGGAAGATTTAAGTCTTCTTCTCTTGCCATTTCTATTTTGTCTTTTTCTTCATCAGTTAATGAAGCACGATCTTGATCTAAATCTCCGATAATTTCTTCATCTATCCTATCTAACAACTCTCTGTCATCAGCTTTTGTTCTCGCTCTTGCCCGTCTTGCAACATCATCATGATCCAAACAAACATCTTGAATAATGACACCCTCTGGACTATATGTAAAAAGTAAACGACTGGCTTGAGTAATTCGAGCTTCCCAAATTTTTCTAGAGATCCCTTTGAGTTTTTTGACCCTTAATCCTCCATCAAATTGCCTTTGAGCAATTTTGTCAATACACTCCCATGTGCTTGTGTACAAAGCCTGATCTTGACAATCTTTTAAAAAGGCTTCAACGTCTGAATGAATATGTATAGATATACTCTGATTAGTCATAAAAATAAACCGGAACATCTATAAGCTAGAATGCCCACAACTTTCTCGGAACTAACAAACCTTATTTCAACAGCAAAAAGCACCCCCATTTCTGAGAGTGCTTTTTTGCTAATATTTAGTTGTAATCAAGGAATTAACCGTTGATAGCAGGAGCAGAAATAGGCTCAGCAGAAGCTAAGTCTAAGGGGAAGTTGTGAGCGT